>CAXNKO010000117.1:0-6260 GCA_964202685.1 Caulobacterales bacterium | reverse complement strand
TGGTCGACTACCGCATCACTGAGTCCGGCGGCGCCACCGAGGGCGCGCCGGCGGCCGGCGCGGCGGAGCTGATCGTCGATATCACCACCACCGGGGCGACCCTGGCCGCCAACGGCCTGAAGGTGCTGGCCGACGGCCTGATCCTGAAGAGCCAGTTCCAGTTGGCGGCGTCGCTGCGGGCTGCCTGGACGCCGGACCAGCTGGCGGCGGCGGAGCGGCTGCTGCGCATCGTCGAGGCCCGCGGCGCGGCACGGGCCAGCGCCACCCTGGCCTGGCCGACCGGACAGGGCGCCGCCGAGGCGAAAGTGGTTGAGGCTTTAACCATGTCCGGGGCGGTGCGGCGGCCCAATGACCTGCTGGTGGCGGCGGAGCGCGCGTCAGCCGCCGCGGCCGAGCTTACCGCCGCGGGGCTGGGGCCCGTCACCGTGGCGCGCCCGGCGTTCGTCTTCGAAGTGGCCTGTGCCGCCTACGACCGGCTTGCGGCGCGCGTGGCGCGGGTCTGACCTTTTTTGTACATGAGGGTCAAATATTTTCGGCGGTCACGGGCTTGATCGCGGAAAACTGATCACCCCCCACCCCCTGCGGCGCACCAGCCTGGTGACTCAGGAAAATAATTACCGTCCTGTAACGAAGCGAGAGACAGACCGGTGCAAAAACCGAAAGTCTCCGGCGTTTCGGGGAGGAAACGCCCACTTAGATTGAGCCTGGCTCAGACTTGGCCCGCTGCGTCGATCCCTCGCAGCGGGCTTATTTTTGGGCGCGGGCCAGAATTTTGACGCAGCCGTCAAAACTTCACCTCACCCGATGCGCACCCGCTGGTCCGGCGGCAAGTACATCGGCTCCACCAGCCGGTCGAGCGCGCCGAAGCCCCGTGACTTCTTCGTCTAGTGACCCGTGTGATCGTGACCCCCAGGGGCGGCGGGCGGCGCCGCGGTCACATCGAAGGCCACCTTGACCCGGCCGGCCTGGGCGAACACCAGGGTGGCGGGAAAGCTTTCCCCCGCCCGCAGCGGTCGCTTCAGGCCCAGCAGCATCAGGTGCAGGCCCCCTGGCGCAAATCGGGTGGTGGCGCCGGCCGGGATGGCGATCCGGCCCGCCGGGTCCATGCGCATCACGCCGCCGGTCATCGACATCTTGTGCATCGCCACCCGGGCGGCCACTGGTGTCTCCACCGCGGTCAGGGTGTCGGCCGCGCGCCCGGAATTGGTGATCGCCATATAGCCCGCCCCGGTCATCCCGGCCGCGGCGGGTAGGCTCCACGGGTTGGCGACCGCCAGCGCCCCCTGCCGGACCTCGGCGGCGGCGGCGGCCGACGCCACGGCGGCGGCGGCGCTGAGCGCGATCAGCAGACGATGCATGCGACGGGTCCTTGTCATGAGGGCCTGTCCCTAGCGCCTCCCGATCCCCGGCAGAAGTCCCATTCACCGCCCCGCCATGGCCGATTCCGCAAACCCCGCCGGCCTGTCATAGTCGCGCCGACGCAAGGAGCCCGGATGGAATCCCCCATCTCCCCCAACAGCTACAAGGACATCGTGCTGTTCCTGGCCACCGCCGGGATCATCGTGCCGCTGTTCCGCCGCTGGCGGCTGAGTCCGGTGCTGGGGTTCCTGGGCGCAGGCGTGCTGCTGGGTCCGCATGGCCTGGGATCCCTCGCAGCCAGCGTGCCATGGCTGACCTACCTCACCATCGACAACCCGGCCGAGCTGGCCCAGCTCGCCGAGTTCGGGGTGGTGTTCCTGCTGTTCATGATCGGGCTGGAGCTGTCCTGGGAGCGGCTGCGGCTGCTGCGGGTCTATGTGTTCGGCCTCGGCGCCCTGCAGGTGGCTCTGTGCGGCGCGGCCATCGCCGGGGCCGGGCTGGCGTTCGGCCTGGCGCCGCCGGCCGCCGCGGCCCTGGGGGCGGCCCTGGCGCTGTCCTCCACCGCCGTGGTGATGCCGATCCTCACCGAGCAGAAACGCCAGCACTCCCGGGCCGGGCGGGCGACCTTCTCGGTGCTGCTGTTCCAGGATCTGGCGGTGGCGCCGATCCTGATCACCATCGCCGTGCTGGGCTCCCAGAACGCCCAGACGGTCTCGCCCAAGCTGCTGCTGGCCTTCGCCCCGGCCGCCCTGGGGGTGCTGTTTCTGCTGGCTCTCGGCCGCCTGGCCCTGCGCCCGATGCTGCACTCGGTGGCCCGGGCCAAGAGCGAGGAGCTGTTCATGGCCGCCTGCCTGCTGGTGGTGATCGGCGCCGGCCTGGTCAGCGCGCTCAGCGGCCTGTCGATGGCCATCGGCGCCTTCATCGCCGGCCTGCTGCTGGCCGAGACCGAGTTCCGCCACCAGGTCGAGGTGACCATCGAGCCGTTCAAGGGTCTGCTGCTGGGGCTGTTCTTCCTCTCGGTGGGCATCAATCTCGACATCGCCCAGCTGGCCACGGCGCCGGGTTTGATCCTGTCACTGGCCTTGGGCGCGGTGGTTCTCAACGCCGTGGTGGTCTTCGGTCTGGCGCGGCTGTTCGGCCTCAACACCCGCAGCGCCCTGGAGTCCGCCCTGCTGCTGTGCGCGGGGGGCGAGTTCGCCTTCGTGATCCTCACCTCGGCCATGGCCGAGGGGGTGGTGCCGCGCGATCTGGGTCAGATGGCGATGGTGGCGGCGACGCTGTCCATGACCACCATCCCGCTGCTGGCCCATGTGGGCCTGCGCCTCGGCGGCCGCCGCCTGACCCCGGATGAGCTGCCGGCCGAGCCCGCCCGCCGCGAAGGGCCAGACCGGCCCCGGGTGCTGGTGGTCGGCTATGGCCGGGTCGGGCAGCTGGTGGGTGAGATGCTGCGCCGCCACGAGATCGCCTGGGTCGCCGCCGAACGGGATCCCAGGCTGGTGGAGCGCGGCCGCCACGCCGGGGAAATGATCTATTTCGGCGACGCCTCGCGCCCGGAGTTCCTGCGCCGCTGCGGTCTGGACGAGGCGGCGGCCCTGGTGGTGACCATGGACGATCCCGAAGGGGTGGAGACGGTCGTCGCCGTCGCCCGCGAGTCGCGGCCCAGCCTGACCATCGTCGCCCGCGCCCGCGACGCCCGCCACGCCGAGCGGCTGTATCAGCTGGGCGTCACCGACGCGGTGCCGGAGACCGTCGAGGCCAGCCTGCAGCTCTCCGAAGCCCTACTGGTGGAAATCGGCGTGCCCATGGGCCTTGTCATCGCCTCGATCCATGAGCGCCGGGATGAATTCCGCAAGGCGCTGAACCGGCCGGAGTCCCTTGGCGGCCGGGCGCGCCGGTTTCGCGAGTCGGGCTGAATCCGGGGATTTTGACGAAGCGCGCCCGGCTCCACGGCCTGGATCGGGAACCAAATTTCGATGCCAGCGTTGCTAAGCTTAGGCGCCATCCATGAGAGGGTCGATTGCTGGTGGGCGGCATTTTAAGTGTCTAAAAAAATATATAATCGATAAGTTGTCGAGTTTGTAATATTGCTTGGTAATGTGGATTTTATGCCACACTAGTCCGGCATAAATAGCTATATACCGATGCCTGTCGTTTGGCTTCGCCCGACAATGAATTGAATGAGGTTCTGAATATGAAGCTGAAACTACTTGCCGGAGCCGCCTTCGTCGCGGCTGTCGTCGCAACGGGCGCAAGCGCCCAAGAAGGCTAGTACGGGGCGGTCGATCTCGGCTACCACTGGCCGGAAGGCATCAAGTCTCAGTCATCAGTCAACGCCGCCAATGGCGCGCCGTACGACTGGTCGATCGACCAGGAGAAAGATTGGGCCGGATTCGGCCGCCTCGGCTATCAGTTGAATCCCAACTGGCGCGTTGAACTTGAGCTTGGCTTTCGCCCCGGCGACATCAGATCAATCCGCGGCTCGTCCACTAACGCCATTATCGGCCTTTGCGCGCCCGGCGTGGTCCGAACTCTCGCGGCCCCCTCCTGTGGCGCGCCGGACGGCAAGCTGAAGACCTGGTCTGTGATGGGCAATGTCCTCTACGACCTGCTGCCAGACGCTTCGATCAGCCCGTTCCTCGGCGCCGGCGCGGGTGTCAACCATTCCAAGCTGACGTCCATTGGGCAGTTCTCCAACGTCACAGGCGCGATCACCGCCACCAATCCGGCGATCCAGAACCTCTCCCTTGACGACAACGACACAGCCTTCGCCTGGCAGGCCATCGCCGGCCTGGCCTGGAGGGCGGCCGAAAACCTCAAGGTTGATCTGACCTATCGCTATTTCGACAGCTCCGACCTGGACTTTACGTCGATCGGAACCCACGCCCTGCAGCCCGGCGTGTTTTCGGGCAGCCAGAAGGATCAGTCGGTGACGGTGGGCCTGCGGTATTCCTTCGCCGCGCCGCCTCCCCCGCCACCCCCGCCGCCTCCGCCACCGCCGCCTCCCCCGCCGCCGGCGCCAGCGTTCGAGACCAGGCAGTTCACCGTCTACTTCCCGTTCGATCAGGCCATCCTGACCCCGGAAGCCCAGATGGTGGTGCAGGAGGCGGCCAACTACGCCAACACCGGAAACGCCACCCAGGTGGTGGTGGTGGGCCACGCCGACACCTCCGGAGCGCCGGGCTACAATGTGCGTCTGTCCGAACGCCGCTCCAAGGCGGTGGCTGACGCGCTCTCCGGCCTGGGCGTCGCCCAAACCGCCATGTCCGTGGACTGGAAGGGTGAATCGGCTCCGGCCGTGGCCACCGGCGACGGGGTCAAGGAACCGCTGAACCGCCGCTCGACCATCGACATCAACTTCTGATTTCGAGCCGGCGTCTGCCGAACGTCAGGGAGCCCGGCCGCAAGGCCGGGCTCCTTTGGTTTGGAGCCTGGCTTGCGGCGCGGACCGGGTGTTCCCATTGTCCAGGGGCGCGGGGAATCGCCATGGCATGGGACGATCTGGATCGTTGCAAGTTCGCCGACGAACGCGACCTGTTGCGCGAACATCTGAGCGTCCCGCCGCTGTCGCCCGCCGACCGCCGGGACGTGCGCGCCGAGGCCGAGGCGTTGGTGACCTCGGCCCGCCAGGGCGGCCGCCGCCAGGGGGTGGTGGAGAGCTTCCTGCAGGAGTTCTCCCTCGACACCCGCGAGGGCCTGGCGCTGATGTGCCTGGCCGAGGCCCTGCTGCGCACCCCCGACGATGAGACCCGCGACCGGCTGATCGCCGAGAAGATCGCCTCCGCCGACTGGGCCAGCCACGTGGGCCGCTCCGACAGCCTGCTGGTCAACGCCTCCACCTGGAGCCTGATGCTCACCGGCCGGCTGATCGAACCGGACGAGCAGGCGCGCGGCGACCTGCCGGGGTTCGTGCGCCGTCTGGCGGGGCGGCTGAGCGAGCCGGTGGTGCGCCAGGCGGTGGCCGCGGCGGTGCGGATCATGGGCGAGCAGTTCGTGCTGGGACGCAGCATAGAGGCGGCCCTGCGCCGCGCCGCGGCCGAGGGGCTGATCTGCTCCTTCGACATGCTGGGGGAAGGCGCCCGCACCGCCGCCGACGCCGACGCCTATGAGGCCGCCTACGCCCGGGCGCTGGCGGCGGTGGCCGCCCTGGCCGACGGCCGCGGTCCCGAGCAGGGGCACGGAATCTCGGTGAAACTCTCCGCCCTCTCGCCGCGCTATGAGGCTCGCCAGGAAGCCCGGGTCTGGGCCGAGCTCTATCCGCGCCTGCAACGGCTGGCCCAGGCCGCCGCCGCCGCCGATGTGAACTTCACCCTCGACGCCGAGGAGGCCGACCGGCTGGTGCTGTCGCTGAAACTTCTGGATCGCCTGGCCCGCGAGCCCGGACTGGGCGCCTGGCGCGGGCTTGGCCTGGCGGTGCAGGCCTATCAGCGGCGCGGGGCCCGCACGGTGGCGGCGGTGGCTGAGATCGCCCGCGACAGCGGCCGGCGGCTGATGGTGCGGCTGGTCAAGGGGGCCTACTGGGACACCGAGATCAAGCGCGCCCAGGTGGGCGGCCACCCCGGCTATCCGGTGTTCACCACCAAGGCGGCCACCGACCTCGCCTACCTGGCCTGCGCCCGCGACCTGCTGGCCGCCGCCCCGGTCCTCTATCCGCAGTTCGCCACCCACAACGCCCACAGCTTCGCCGCCGTGCGGCGGATGGCGCTGGCGGCGGGCGTCCCGGCGGAGTTTCAGCGCCTGCATGGCATGGGCGAGGCGCTGCACGCCGCCGCCCGCGACCGCTACGGCGACTTTCCCTCGCGCGTCTACGCCCCGGTGGGCGGCCATGAGGCGCTGTTGCCCTATCTGGTTCGCCGGCTGCTGGAGAACGGCGCCAACACCTCCTTCGTCCACGCGCTGATGGA
>CAXNKO010000116.1:0-6315 GCA_964202685.1 Caulobacterales bacterium | reverse complement strand
GATCGCCTATGTCTACGACCCCAACGGCCGCTTCAAGCCGCTGGTCAACATGGCCATGGTGGATCTGGAGCCCGTCGCCCCGGCCGGACCGGCGGACCGCGCCGACGATGCGTCGCGTCCCAGGCAGAAGTCGGTCTCGGTGGACAACGCCGGGATGGGCGACCCGCTGCGCTTCGACGCCGAGCGGCTGCGGATCCTCATCGAGCGCCACCACCTCTACACCGGCAGCGCGCGAGCCAAGGCGATCCTGGAATCCTGGGACGAGAGCCTGAAGGCCTTCGTCAAGGTGACGCCGAAGGACTACCGCCGCGCCCTGTTGGAGCTGGCGGCCGAACGGCAGGCGGCGGCCGCCGTCGCCGCCGAGTAACCCCTCAAGTTCGGAGCACACCCGATGGGCAGGCCCACCGGCTTCCTGGAAATCGAACGGCGCGAGCGCGGCTATGTAAAGCCGGCCGAGCGCCTGAAGACTTGGAAGGAATTCATCAAGCCGCTGCCCTTTCCGGAGCTGCAGCAGCAGGCTGCGCGCTGCATGGACTGTGGCATTCCGTTCTGCCACCAGGGCTGCCCGGTCAACAATCAGATCCCGGATTTCAACAACCTGGTCTATCGCGACCAGTGGAAGTCGGCGCTGGAGAACCTGCAGTCCACCAACAACTTCCCGGAGTTCACCGGCCGCATCTGTCCCGCCCCCTGCGAGGCGGCCTGCGTGCTGAACATCGACGAGAACCCGGTGACCATCAAGTCCATCGAGGCCCAGATCATCGATCGCGGCTGGGACGAGGGCTGGGTGACGGCGGAGCCGTCGGCGCGCGGCACCGGCAAGCGGGTGGCGGTGGTGGGATCGGGGCCGGCGGGCCTGGCCTGCGCCCAGCAGCTGGCCCGCGCCGGTCACGCGGTGACGGTGTTCGAGAAGAACGACCGCATTGGCGGGCTGCTGCGCTACGGCATTCCCGACTTCAAGATGGAGAAGCACCTCATCGACCGGCGGGTCCGGCAGATGGAGACCGAGGGGGTGATCTTCCGCACCAACATGGAGATCGGGGTCACCGTCTCGGTGCAGCGGCTGCTCGACGACTACGACGTGCTGGTGATGTCCGGTGGCGCGGAGCACCCGCGCGATCTGGAGGTCCCGGGCCGTGAGCTGACCGGCGTCCACTTCGCCATGGAATTCCTCACCCAGCAGAACAAGCGCAACGCCGGCGACGCCGAAGACATCGCCGCCACGCTGGGCGCGATCAGCGCCAAGGGCAAACATGTGGTGGTGATCGGCGGCGGCGACACCGGCTCCGACTGCATCGGCACCTCGAACCGGCAGGGCGCGGCGGCGGTGGTGCAGCTGGAGATCATGCCGCAGCCGCCGGAGCGGGAAAACAAGCCGCTGACCTGGCCCAACTGGCCGCTGAAGATGCGCACTTCGTCGTCGCAGGAAGAGGGCTGCGACCGGGACTTCGCCATCGCCACCCGCCAGGTGATCGGGGCCGGCGGCAAGGTCACGGCGCTGGAGTGCGTGCGCCTGGACTGGAGCCCCGACGACCAGGGCCGCATGCAGATGACCGAGGTCGCCGGCAGCGAGTTCGAGATCAAGGCCGACCTGGTGCTGCTGGCCATGGGCTTCACCGGCCCGCGCCGGCCGGGGTTCGTGGACCAGGCCGGGGTGGAGATCGAGCCCCGCGGAGCGGTGAAGGCCAATATGCTCGACTACCGCACCACCACCCCCAACATCTTCGCCTGCGGCGACATGCGGCGCGGCCAGTCGCTGGTGGTGTGGGCGATCCGCGAGGGCCGTCAGTGCGCCCAGGCGGTGGACAGCTTCCTGATGGGGACCAGCCGGCTGCCGCGGTAGGCTGCGGCGCGCCACGACGGTGCGGAGCATTGGCGATGTTTGAGACGTTGGTTCCCCTGGTCTTTCCGGTGTTCTTCGTCGGCATGTGGCTGCTTGTGACCTACCTGCTCGGTCACATGTCCGGATGGTTCCGGCTGATGGCGGCATACCCTGACCGCCAGGAGGAGCCGCTCCAGCGGTTTCGAGGACAGTCCGGCGTCATGGGGGGCGGCTTCCCCGGCGGGGTCGCAATGAACGGCATCCTGAACTTCTCCCCGTGCCCGGGCGGCTTTCGGGTGGGGGTGATGAAGATCTTCGGGCTGTTTCAGCGGGACTTCTTCGTGCCCTGGCCGGAGGTCGCGATCACCCGGGGCAAGACCCTGTTCCTGGAGACCGCGCACCTGACCTTTGGGGATCCGCCCCACGGTCGGCTGCGGATATCCGGCAAACTCGCTGATCGGATCGCGCCCCACGCTCAAGGCCCGTGGCGGGGGCAGCTCTTCGGCTCCGTCGAGGCTCCGCGGTCGGGACTTGGCGGGGTCCTGATCGGCTGGGCGCTGGTGACCGCCGTGCTGGCGGCCATCGCCTTGGCGCTGCCGATGCTTCACCCCACCGGAAAGGGTCCGCCGCTGGCGGTGATGGTGCTGTTCCCGTCGGCGGTGATCGGCCTCGCCTTGCTGTATCGGTGCTTCGCGCGGCGCTGAACGGCGCCCTCAGCCAAGGAACAGCCCGCCCGTCCAATAGGCCAGCGCCGACGCCGACGATGCAGCCGGTGATGGTGTGGGTGGTGGAAACCGGGATGCCGGTGGACCGACGAACCTGGATCCTCAATCCACCAAGTCGATGATGAAGCTGGCCCCCGGGCCCGCGCCCTCGGCCAGGGTTCCGCGCGCCTGGCGAACGAAGGCCTGCACCAGCCGGCGGCCGATGCCGGCGCCTGACGCAGCGGTCGCATCAAGGCCCACGCCGTCATCGGCGACGGTCAGCCGCCACCCATCCCCGCGCCGGCAGAAGCTGACGCTGATCGCGCCTGCGCGGCCATCCGGGAAGGCGTGCTTCACCGCATTGGTCACCAGCTCGTTGATCACCACGCCAAGCGCCGCGGCCCGCTCCGGCGCCATGGGGGCGGACTCCGCGGCGCATTCCAGGTGAACGTCGGTGTTGAGCAGCAGGCTGTCCGACAGGCTGCGGCACAGGTGGTCGAGATAGCGGCTGAAGTCGATCACATCCACGTCGCCCGAGGGGACATAGAGGGCGCCGTGGGCCTGGCCCAGGCTGCGGACACGGGCGATGACACTCTCAAGGGCCTGTGAGGTCACCGGGTCCGGGGCGGCCCGGCGATGCATGTCGAGCAGTCCGGCGACCATCTGGAAGTTGTTCTTCACTCGGTGGTTCAATTCGCGCAACATCAGGTCGCGCGCCAAGCCATGCTGCGTCCTAGCGCCGGCGGGCGAGGCGCGGAACAGCTGGGCGATCAACACCACCAGCAACGCCGCCAGGGTGTTCAGGGCGAAATCGATGGCGTCGAGAGCGGAAAGCGGCATGAAGCCCATTTCCGGGGACAGAAACAGGTACCAGACGCCGGCTCCGGCAAAACCTACGGTGATCAGCCCCGCGCGCCAGCCAGCCAGCATGGTCGACAGCAGGGCCGCAGGGTAGGCCAGGGCGAAGGGCGCCGCGTGGGGCGCCACCACCTCCAGCATCAGCCTGACCACCACGACCAGGCCCAGGCAGCCGACGCCGACCAGGGCTTCGATCAGCAGCCGCGGCGCGCCAGGCGCCAGACGTGAGGGGAGATCGTAGCC
Organism: Caulobacterales bacterium; assembly: GCA_964202685.1. Lineage (GTDB taxonomy): Bacteria > Pseudomonadota > Alphaproteobacteria > Caulobacterales > Caulobacteraceae > Phenylobacterium. The sequence goes on along the minus strand of CAXNKO010000116.1, from coordinate 2,688 downwards.
GCTCAACTTGCCACCTCGCCCCCCAACGAACCGAACCGCGCCGCCAGTGCGACTCGCGCGACGCCCAACGTCAAGTCGCCCGGGCCCGGGTGCGTCAGTATGACAACCTGCGGTCGGCGGCGGTCTATCGCCCGGTGAAGCGTGGCGGACGCTTCTCCAGGAAGGCGTTGCGGCCTTCGGCGTAGTCCTGGCTGGCGAAGCAGTCGACGATGGCCGCCTCCACCCCAGCCAGGTCCCGGCGTGCGGGGTCCTGGACCGCCGCGGCGATGGCCAGCTTGGCGGCCTTGAGCGTCAACGGCGCGTTAGCCGCGATCATCCGGGCGTAATCGGCGGTCACGGTCTCCAGGTCGGCGTCCGGAACCGCGCGGTTGATCAGGCCCATCAGCCGCGCCTCCTCGACGTCGAACTCCCGGCCGGTGAACATGATCTCCCGTGCAAAGGCCGGTCCCACCAGGCCCACCACGGCGGCCAGGCCCGGATAGTTGTAGCCAAGCCCCAGCTTCGCGGCGGGTATGCCGAACCGCGCACCCTCGGCGGCGATGCGCAGGTCGCAGGCCAACGCCACGGCCAGGCCGCCGCCGATGCAGGCGCCGCGGACCATGGCGATGGTCGGCTTGGTTCCGCGCCCAAGGGCGGCGTAGGCTGTGGCGCTGACGGCGCTGTAGCGCGCCTCGGCCGCCGGGTCCGCGCGCTGGGCCTCGAACTGGGAGATGTCGGCGCCCGAGGCGAACGCCTTGCCGCCGGCCCCGGTGACCACCACCACGCGGATGTCGGGGTCGGCCTCGAACGCGGCCATCACCGGCTCAATCGCCGCCCACATCTCCACCGACACGGCGTTGCGCCGCATCGGGTTGTTGAACACCAGCCAGCCCACGGCGGCGATCTTGCGGCCGATCAGGGTCTCCACGCCCAGGTCGCCCAACGTCGGCGTCGTCCAGTCCAGCATGGGGATCTCCTCGCCGGCGAATCATCAATCCTTGCGGCAAAATAACCAAGTCTCGAGGTAAATCCGCAATCTCTGTCGTGTCTTATGGCGTCAATCCGTGGGCTGGTCGGGGTTTGAAGATCTGCGCCGCATTGTTGGCGCCGACGGAGGTTTCGCGTGCGACGATCGACGGTCCTGGTCCTGAGCCTCTGGACCCTGATTTCAGTCTCCGCGGCGCTGTCGCCAGCCGTGGCGGAGCCGCCTGGCGCGGCGCCTCCCACCGCGTACAACCCGGCCGCCGATTACCGCCGCGGCGTCGAGGCGCTGCGGGTCGGCCGGATCGACCAGGCCGAGGCCGCGGCCAACGCGATCCTCAGCGCGCAGCCACAGCTGGCGTCCGGAAGCCAGCTGCTGGGGTTGGTCAAGGTGCGGCGGGGCGACCTGACCGGCGCGGTGGCCGAGTTCGACAAGGCGCTGGCTCACGATGCGCAGTTCATCCAGGCCCGGGAGGAGCGGGCCGTGATCCTGGCGCGCCTGGGCCAGCCGCAGCGGGCGCGCATCGACCTGGAAGCGCTCCGGGCCCGCGCCGCGGCCTGCGCGCGCGACTGCCCGCCGGACCTGCGCAGGGCGATCAGCCGCATTGAGGCCGCGCTGGTGGCCGGCCGTCCGTCATCGGCCCGTGACGGCCGCGGCGCGAACCGCAGCTAACCACGCGCGGTTCCACGCGCCGCCGCCGCCAGGGCGGCGATCTTGGCCTCGGTCTCGGCGCGTTCGGCCTGGGGGCGGCTGTCAGCGACGATGCCGGCGCCAGCGCGGGCCTCCATCCGCCAGCCCTCGGCGTCCCGGGTGAAGGCAGCGGTGCGGATCAGCACGCTGGAGTCCATCGCCCCGTCGAACCCCAGGTGGAACAGAGAACCGAAGAACGGGCCCCTGGGCGCCTCCAGTCCGGCGATCACCTTCATGGCCTGCACCTTCGGCGCGCCGGTGATGGAGCCGGGGGGGAAGGCCGCGCGCAGCAGGTCGATGGCGGTGCGGCCCGCCGCCAGCCGCCCGGTCACCGTGGAGACCAGATGGTGGACGTTGACGAAGCTCTCCACCGCGCACAGGGCCGGAACCGCCACCGTGCCGGGGATGCAGACCCGGGCCAGATCATTGCGCATCAGGTCGACGATCATCAGGTTTTCGGCCCGGTCCTTCTCCGAGGCGGCGAGGCCCTGGGCCAGGGCGAGATCCTCCGCGCAGGTCGCCCCGCGCGGGGCGGTGCCCTTGATGGGCTGGGTGCGGGCGAAGAGGCCGTCGGGGCGGGTCTCGACGCTGACGAACCGCTCGGGGGCGTTGGAGACCACGGCCCGATCGGCCAGGCGCAGATAGGCGGCGAAGGGGGCGGGGCTGGCGGCGGCCAGGCGCTGGAACAGGTCGAAGGGCCGCGCGCCGGGGCCCAGGCGGCCGCACCAGCGCCGGGCGATGTTGGCCTGGAAGATCTCGCCGGCGGCGATGCGCCCCACCACCTCGGCCACCGCCTGCTCATAGGCGCCGGCGTCGTCGGGCACGAGGTCGCCGTTCGGGGCGCCGGGCGGCCGGGGCGGGGCGTCCAGCCAGGCCAGGGCGCGCCGGGCGGCGCGCGTCGCCGCGGCCTCGTCCCCGCCGCGGCCCACCGCCCAAAGCCGCCGCTCGGCCCGGTCGAAGGCCAGGATGGCCGGATAGCGGGCGCAGGCCCGGGCCGGCCAGCCCACGAAGCGGACCAGTCCCCGGGGCTCGACCCG
>CAXNKO010000115.1:0-6355 GCA_964202685.1 Caulobacterales bacterium | reverse complement strand
GGCTGGCGTACTGCAGGTCCTTCTGGCGGCTGACCACCCGGTTGATGGTGTCCGGCTCCGGCCCGTTGGGGCTCCACATATGCACCGCGAACACCAGGCCCGAGCGGCGGGGATGGTCGTCGAACACCGCCTCGACCGGGGTGTTGGAGAGAATGCCGCCGTCCCAGTAGAGCTCGCCGTCGATGCGGATCGCCGGAAACGCCGGGGGCAGGGCGCCCGAGGCCATCATGTGGCGGACGGTGAGCGGCGTGTCGCGGCTGTCGAAATAGCGCATCTGCCCGGTCTGGACGTTGGCGGCGCCCACGGTCAGCCGCGGCTTGCCGGCGTTCATCAGCTCCGGATCGGTGAGATCGCGCAGCGTGCGTTCCAGCGGCTTGGTGGTGTAGTAGCCGGCCAGCTCCGCGCCCAGCGGTGTGCGGTCGCTCAGGAACGCCCAGGGGTTCGGGCTGAAGAAATTCTGGATGCCGGCGGTCATGGTCACGGCCTTGGAAAAGGCGCTCATCCCCGGGAACGCCGACGCCGCGTCGGTCCAGGCGCTGTGCTGCACCCGGCGCCAGAACTCACGCATCCGGTGCAGGCGCTTCTCGGGCGGGTTGCCGGCGATCAGGGCCGCGTTGATGGCGCCGATGGAGGTGCCGATGACCCAGTCCGGCTCGATGCCTTCCTCGCTCAGCGCCTGGTAGACGCCGGCCTGATAGGCGCCCAGCGCCCCGCCGCCCTGAAACACCAGCACCACCTGGCCCAGGGCCTTGCGGTCGATCTGGCGGATCGGCCTGATGTCGGCGGAGGGGCGGGCGAGCCGGGCGTCCCGGTCTGACCTTCGTTCGATAACCTGAGCGTCCATCTGGCCACCTCCCTGTGCACCCGCCCCAAGGGGGCTGCTGTGGTGAGCAAGGTCGCAGGCCGGGCGCGATCAGGAAAATGACAGTTGGCTATTCAGTCGATGCAGTTTGCGTATGGGACCGCGACACGCCTGGCGAACCGGCTTCGAAGAACAAGTCGCCTCTAGCCGTTCGTTGAAATGCTTCCTAAAGTGGCGACTTCGCCGGCGCGGTAGGGGACGGCTTCGCCATGGAAATGCAGCAGATCCGCTATTTCCTCACGCTCGCCCAGACGTTGAATTTCACCCGGGCGGCGGAGGCGTGCAATGTCAGCCAGCCGGCGCTGACCCGGGCCGTCAAGCAGTTGGAGGAGGAGCTGGGCGGCGAGCTGATCCGCCGCGAGGGGCGCCTGTCGCATCTCACCGACCTGGGCCACAAGATGCTGCCGCTTATCCGCCAGTGCTACGAAAGCGCCCAGTCGGCGAAGGCGCTGGCCCAGGCGGTGCGGACCGGCGAGAGCGCATCGGTGTCCATCGCCGTGGCGCGGGCCTTCGACGTCGATCTACTGATGGGGCCGTTGTCGAGGCCGCACGACGGCTACCCGGGCCTTCAGCTCAAGCTGCGCCGAGGAGACGGCCGCCAGATCAGTGAGATGCTGAAGAGCGGCGAGATCGAACTGGCGGTTGGCGGACCTTTGGCCGAGACCTGGGATCGCTTGGACGCCTGGCCGATGTTCACCGAGTCCTTTGACCTGGTGGTCGGCGCGGGCCACGAACTGGCCGTTCGCAACGAGCTGGAACTGGACGTGGAACTGGTGCGCGGCGCCAGGTTCCTGGTCCAGATGGGCGCCGATCTCAGTGACGATCAAATCAGCCGACTTGCGGAATTCGGCATCACCCTGCGCAATGCGCATCAGGTGGACACCGACCGCGACCTGGCCGCATTGCTGGAGGCCAACTTCGGCGTCGCCATCGCACCGGCCAGCGCCCTGCGGTTGAAGACTCTGCGGCATCTGTCGTTCGCGGGGCTCGATCTGCGCCGCACGGTGGCGATCTATACCGTCGCTGGTCGGCCCCGCACGCCCGAGGCGACGACCTTGATCAATCTGCTGCGCGCGGCAGACTGGACGCTGGATTCCCCTTGACGGGCTCGCCGGCGACCCCGACCCCTTCCAAGGCGACCAGCAGGTCCTTGATCTCCATCCGCCGGCGATAGTCCGGATCCACATGGCGCGCGGCGATCCGCCCGTCGCGCGCGACGACGAACACCGCCGGCACAGGCAGGATCCAGGCGGGTCCGCCCTGGTAGGTGGGAATGTCCCAGCCGGCGCTGGCGATCAGGCCGGCCATGGTGTCGTCAACCCAGATCGCGAGATTGAGCGCCAGGGCGTAGCCGGAATCCACATCGGTGAGGAACGGGAACGTCGCGCCGGCCTCGGCCTTGAGTTTGCGGGTATAGGTTTGCAGCTCCGGTGAGATCGCCACCAGCTGCGCATCGGCCAGCTGGTCCTGCACCTCCGCCAGCGCCCCGGTGCTGAGCCGGCAGTAGGGGCACCAGTGACCCCGATGGAACACCACCACGGCCGGGCCCTTTTGCAGCAGGCTGTCGAGACTGATCAGCCGCCCGGTTTCATCGGGAAGCACGAAAGGCGGCATCAGGTCGCCCACCCCCGGCGCGCCCTCGCCGGCCCCGGCGCGCTCCAGACGATCCACGAAGGTGTCCACCGCCTCGGCGAACTCGGTGCTCAGCGCCCGCACCTCATCGGCGATGACCTTCAGCCTGACGCTGAGCGGGACGTCCATGTGCCGGGCGCGCTGAAACGCGGCCTCCAGCGCTTCGACGAGGGGATGAGGCATGGACCAGACGCTCCAGGACTTGGGCGGGCGCTGCCGCCGCCCGCGCGGAGAAGCATTTTCTCACAGCCAGGCCGAGGCGACCCATACCGAAAAGGTATGGGCTGCATGCGCCGGACTCAGAAGTAATCCTTGTACCGCTCCGAATAGGGCCCGAACGCCGCCGTCACCTCGTCCTCGTCGAGGCCGAAGTCCTCCAGGGTGAACTTGACCTTGCTCATGTGCTGGGCGGGATTGGCCAGCCAGGCGGCGACCGCCGCCTCCGCCGCGGCGGAGAACGGCAGATCGCAGCGGGTGTAGACCGAGCGCACGGTTCCCATGGGGTCCTCGATCATTGAGCGGTGCGACACGTCGAACACCCGCGCGTTCAGCGCCGGATCCAGCCTTGCCGACATCGCCCGCTGCATGCCGGTCCCCCAGACGGCGCACAGCTCCTTGCCGGTCACCGCGCGGCGCGGATCACCCGGGCCTTCGCCGCGGATGGTGCAATAGAGGCCGCACATGGATGGCATCAGCGCCGTGGGCGCCCGGTGGGTCTGCACGAACACGGCGTTGGGATACTCGGCCAGGAACGCCGGCAGGGCGTGGACGTGGAACGGCGACTTCAGCGTCCAGCGCCCGGAGGGACCGTAGTGCTGCAGATGCTGCAGCACCCAGCGGTGGGTGAGGTATGGCCGCGCCGGCGCCGCCCACCGCAGCCACTCGCTGTAGCGGGGCAGGTTGGCCATCACCGCCAGATTGGGGCTCCAGAACTCCGGGCCGATGAAACTGTTGCACTCGTCCGGCAGCAGCGCGCCGGGGATATGCAGGCCCTGCGCCACCATGGGGTCGGTGGGGGCGGCGGCGTCCATCTGCGCCTGCAGGGCGGCGATGCGCGGGTCCTGGGCCCAGGTGGTCTTGTTGGGCGGCGGGAACAGGTTGCCGGTCTCCCACTGGGTGGGCGCGCGCGCCGCAGGATCCTGGGCCAGCAGGTCGACCATGGCGGTGGTGCCGGTGCGCGGCAGGCCGATCACCACCAGTGGGCCCTGGATCTCTTCGGCGCAGATCTCCGGATGGGTGCGGCGCTCCTCCACCAGCCGCAGCCGGTTGATCAGGTGCATCCCGATGGCGCCTATCAGCCGCTCCCGGTTGATGTCGTCCAGCGCCGGGGCGTCGTCGAGATCCAGGCACAGCAGCCGCAGACCGACCAGGAACGTCTCCGACTCGCCGAAGTCGGACAGGCCGCTGGCCTCGCGGGCGCGCTGCAGGAAATCTTCCGGTCGGTTCCCAGGCATGTCTCGCTCCAAGTCGCGCCTTCATTTATGGCCAGGAACGCATCAATCGACGCCGCCCCGACGCTGGCGCCGCCATTAGCCCTCGACTAGGGTCGGAGCTCAACCGTTGGATCGGAAAACAGGGAGAATTCCGTGGCGTTTCGCGGCATCGGCCAGTCCCCGGACAGTCCCGTGACGGGCACGGCGGCGTGGCTTTCCAGCATCTGCGCGATCCTGTCCAAGGATCCCTGGTACGGACCGATCATCAACGACCCCTTCGCGATCCACTTCGCCGGCGCCATCTCCCCCGAGGCGCCGGCGCTGCTGGCCGAGTTCGACGATCCGGCGAAGCGCAAGGCGATCATCGACGAACGCGAGGCCGAGCACGCCGGCTCCTTCACCGTGGTCTGCTACCGCAAACCGGAAATGCAGCGTCAGGTCCGTGAGGCGCTGGCGGCCACGGGGGCGCGGCAGCTGGTGATCATGGGCGCCGGCTGCGACTCGTTGGCGCTGCGCCTCGCCGCCGAGGGGCTGACGCCGCGGATCTATGAGATCGACCGCCCCTCGGTGACCGAGTTCCGCGCCCGCGTGATCAAGGCCGTGCCGCTGGACACCAGCCATATCACCGAGGTGGGAGTCGATTTCGACCATCAGGTGTTCGGCCAGCTGCTGCTCGAGGCCGGCTACGATCCCACCCAGAAGGCGGTGTTCTTCGCCGAGGGCCTGCTGGGCTATGTTTCCGCCGAGGGCGTCGATGACATCTTCCGCTTCATCAAGGAACAGGCGGCCCCCGGCAGCCGCTTCGTGTTCTCGTTCACCGAAAACCGCCGCGCCGACGCGGTCAAACGGGTCAAGAGCTCCGACATGCTGGACAAACAGGGCGAACCGCCGGTGTTCGACCTGCCGGCCACCGAAGCCCGGGCGTTCGTCGAGGCCCGCGGCTACCGGATGTGCGAACTGCTGACCGCGGCCGATCTGAAAGAGATGTACAGGACAAGGCACGACGGGCGGATCTTCATCCTGCCGTTCCTCAACCTCGCCGTCGCGGAGACCTGAGCATGTCCATGTCCTCCATCGCCTTCGACATTCCCGCCGACGTGCGCGACGCGGTGGAGGGGCTGGAAGGGTTCCTGCGCCGCGAGGTGTTTCCCCGCCATGAGAAGCACGCCGCCCTGCTGAACGACGAAGCCCGCCGCATCACGCCCGGCGGCGTCTTGCCCCATGAGATCACCGACATCATCGACGAGGTGCGGCTGGCTTCGGCCGAGGCCGGCTTCTACGCCATGTGCGCGCCGGCCGACCTGGGCGGCGGCGGCCTGGGCCTGCTGGCCTATTTCTCCGCCTTCGAGCGCATCTATCACCTGTGCGGAACCCACCAGTGGCTCGCCCACCATGTGGTCAGCCACTGGGCCAAGGGCCCAAGCCCGGTGCTGGCCAAACTCACCGCCGAAGCCAAGATCCACATGCTGCCGAAGATCATGAGCGGCGAGCACACCCTCTGCTTCGGTCTCTCCGAACCGGGCGCCGGCTCCGACGCTGCGGGCATCCAGACCCGCGCCGAGGCTGACGGGACCGGCTGGCGGCTTAGCGGCGGCAAGATCTGGACCACCAACGCCCCCCACGCCGAGCACTGCATCGTGTTCGCCGTCACCGATCCGGCGGCGTCAGCCAAGCGCGCCGGGGGGATATCCACCTTCCTGGTGCCGCTGAAGTCGCCCGGCGTCACCATCGACCGGATCATCAAGATGTGGGGCTCGCCGGTGGGCGACGAGGCGGAGCTGCGCTTCGACAATGTCCGCATCGAGCCGCACCAGCTGATGGGCGAGCTGGGCCAGGGCTTCGCCACCGCCATGCTGGGGGTCGATCTGGGTCGCATCTACAATTCGGCCCGCGGCGTCGGCCTCGGCCGCTGGGCGCTGGAGAAGGCCTTCGACTACATCCAGGTGCGCAAGACCTTCGGCAAGCCGATCTCCGAGTACCAGGGGGTCACCTTCCCCCTGGCGGAGTCGGCGATGCAGATTCACGCCGCCCATCTGATGGCCGTAAATGTCGCCATTCTGAAGGACGGCGGCGCGCGGGCGGTGAAGGAGCTGGGCATGACCAAGGCGTTCGCGGTGGAGTCCGGCGCGCGGGCGGTGGACCGGGCCATCCAGGCCCACGGGGCCATGGGCATGACCAACGAGCTGGGCCTCACCGAGGCCTATACCACCCTGCGCAAGGTCAATGTCGCCGACGGCACCAACGAGATCCTGCGCCGCCAGGTGGTCAAGGAAATGTTGGCCGGGAACCGCGACCTGTAGCCGGCCCCGACCGCCTGGCTTAGAGCGTGCCAGCCACAAGTGGGCGCCGGTTGGGGCGCCCGTCACGCTCTAAACTTTTGAAGATAGACCCTTATTATCCGGATCAGGTGATTCCACCTGATCCGGTA
>CAXNKO010000114.1:0-6363 GCA_964202685.1 Caulobacterales bacterium | reverse complement strand
GGATCCCAGGTGGGGCGCGGCGATCGCCCGCGCCCTGGCCGCGGCGCCCCGGCCCGCCGATCTGACCGCCACCTTCGCCAAAGCTGGCGGCCAGCTCGCCCTGGCGGCCACCGGCGCGCCACTGCGGGACCTGGATCCCGCCGGCGCCTATTTCTACCCCTACGACAGCACGGTGATCGACCACGCCCCGCCGCAGGCCGTGGAACGGGGCCCGCTGGGCCTGACCCTCGCGATCACCCCAGGCTTCGCCTTCACTCAGGGGGCGGGCCCCCAGACCCTCCAGGGCGTGCTGGCCCTGGACGGCAGGGCGTTTGAGCTGAGCGCGGCGGCCGGACCGCCGCCGCCGGGCGCCGCGGGCCTGGGCCCGCCGCCGGTGCGGGCGAGCGGTGCGGATCTCGGCCTGCCGGCGGCGTTGCTGTTCGCGGTGCTGGGCGGGCTGATCCTCAACCTGATGCCCTGCGTGTTCCCGATCCTGGCCATGAAGGCCGCCTCCCTGGCCGGCCATGGCCACCACCACGGCCTGGCGCGCCGCCAGGGCCTGGCGTTCGGGGCCGGGGTGCTGGCGACCTTCCTGGCCCTGGCCGGCCTGCTGATCGGGCTGAAGGCCGGCGGGGCGGCGATCGGCTGGGGTTTTCAGTTGCAGTCGCCCGCCGTCGTGGCGGGTCTGGCGCTGCTGATGCTGGCGGTGGCGCTGAATCTCTCCGGCCTGTTCGAGATGGGCCAGTCGCTGCAGGGGGCGGGGTCGGGCCTCGCCGCCCGCTCCGGCCTGGCCGGCGCCTTCTTCACCGGCGCCCTGGCGGTGGTGGTGGCCGCGCCCTGCACCGCGCCGTTCATGGCCCCGGCGCTGGGCTGGGCGCTGACCCAGAACGCCGCGGCGGCCCTGGCGGTGTTCGCCGGCCTGGGCGCGGGCTTCGCCGCCCCCTTTGTCGCCGTGGCCTTCGCGCCGGCGCTGCTGTCGCGGCTGCCGAAGCCGGGACCGTGGATGGACACCCTGCGCAAGGCGCTGGCGTTTCCCATGTACGGCGCCGCGGCGTGGCTGGCCTGGGTGCTCACCGTGCAGGCCGGCGATGGGGCGCTGGTGCGCGTGTTCGCCGCCGGCCTGGTGCTGGCGTTCGGCGCCTGGTTGTACGGCCTGGCCCAGCGGCGTGGGGCCGGGACGCCAGCGGCGGTCCTGACGGCGGCGGGGCTGACCCTCGCCGTCCTCGCCGTGGCCGTCGCCGTGTGGCCGGGTTACAGCGCGCCCGCCGCCCCGGCCGACCGCGGGGCCGCGGCGGCGATTCCCTACCAGGCCTGGTCGCCGGCGCGCCTGGCCGAAGCCCGCGCCGCCGGCAAGCCGGTGCTGGTCAACTTCACCGCCGCCTGGTGCGTCACCTGCAAGCTCAATGAACGCACGTCGCTCAGCGCCCCTGCCGTCGCCGAAGCCTTCCGACGCACCAGCGCGGTCTATCTGAAGGCCGACTGGACCCGCAAGGATGCGGTGATCGAGGCCGAACTGGCCCGCCACGGCCGCGCCGGCGTGCCGCTCTACCTGGTCTATGGCGCCAGGGGCGGCGAGGCGGTCATCCTGCCGCAGATCCTCACCGAGGGCCTGGTGGTCCGCGCCCTGGAAGCCGCCCAGCAACGTTGAGCCGCCGCGCGAGCTATCAGGCGACGCCGGCCAAGCCCTTGCGCTGGATGATCGAAAGCAGTCGCAGCGCCGGCCCGCCAGGCTTCTTCGCGCCGCGCTCCCAGTCGGAGACCAGGTTTCTCGAAACATTGAGGTAGCGCGCGAATACCGGCTGCGAGACATGTTCAGCTTCGCGAATCGCCCGGATCTCTTCCGGCGGCAGCGGCCTGGCCGGTGCAAGGCAGGCTTCGTCGAACTCGCGCATGGTCTGTTTGTCGATGGCGCCGGCGCCATGCAGGCCTTCCATCATCTCATGGACGGCGGCCATGGGTTGGCTCTTATAGGTTTTCGTCATGATCAATCACCTCGAACAGTCTGCCGGCGTTCACTTCCACATCCATCTGGGTCTGGGTCAGCCCAAGCACGATCCTGGCCGCTTGCTTGAACACCCTGAGTTCAGCGGCGTTCAGATTGGCTTTCGCGCTTTTGGCGAACGCGAAAGCGAACACGGCCCGGTCACCTTGCCGGAACAGAATCAGCGCCCGGTAGCCGCCGGACTTCCCGCCGCCTTCGCGTGCGACGCGCTGTTTGATCAGTCCGCCGCCAAGGTCGGCGTCGATCAGGCCGGATTCAACCTGCTTCACCGCGGTCTTGAGGGCGGCGTAGTCGATCCGCTCCCGATCCGCGAATTTCGCGAACCACCGGTTCATATAGACCCGAATGCCGATCTCCCTCGCCTATGATGTAGTCGATATATAACACATAGTATGATATATAAAGGCCCGGACGCCGCGTCGCGGCCCCATTCACACCGGCGGCCTGGGCGGGGCGGTGACGACTTCGACGTTGTCGTTGAGCAGGTAGCCCAGCTCGGCCAGGGCCTCGCCGCGGGCGGCCGGCGTCGCCGCCGCCTGCATTGCCGCCAGCTTCAGCGGCAGGTCCTCGGAAATGCCTTTCAGGATGCACTTCAGGTCGCCGTCCGTATCCCGGGTTTTCAGCAACATGTGGCCCTGCATGTCCAGGTCCGCGAGCTGGCGGATTCGGTCGGCGAAGTCGCCGGGCGGGGTCTGCCCGGCCTTGCGCGCGGCGTCCGCCTCGGCCTTTAGCTGTCCGGCGCGGGCGACGATGTCGGCGAACAGCGGTTCCAGGGCCACGGCGCCGGCGGCGGGCGCGGGCGTGCGGCTGACCGCGTCGGCGGCCATCGGCGGCGAGGCGGCGAGCCACAGGAGGGCGGCGGCGGCGGCGCAGGACATGTCGGACCTCTTCGCGCGGCGGAAGCGAGACTTCCGGTTAGAGCTTTGCTAGCCCGCGGATGGTAAACGCGGGGCTACAGCGGAGCGATGAGGCGACCATGAGCGAACTAGCCCCGGCCTGGGCCGCCCTCAAGGCCGCCGCCGCCCAGACCCGGCGGATCGAGACCCTGTTCGCCGACGAACCGGGCCGGCTGGCCGCCCTCAGCCTGGACGCCGCCGGCCTGCACCTGGACCTGTCGAAGCAACCCTGGTCGCGGGCCGGCCTGGACGCCGCCCTTGGCCTGGCCCACGCCGCCGGCGTCGAGGCGGCCCGCGCACGCCAGTTCGCCGGCGAACCGGTCAACAAATCCGAGCATCGCGCCGCCCTGCACATGGCCCTGCGCGCGCCGAAGGGGGCGGACTTCCGCGCCGATGGGGTTGCCGTCTCCGCCGAGGTGGAGGCCACCCGCGCGGCCATGGCGGCCTTCGCCCAGGCGGTGCGCGGCGGCGGGCGGCTCAGCGCCACCGGCCAGCGGTTCACCGCCGTGGTCCACATTGGCATCGGCGGTTCGGACCTGGGCCCGCGCCTGGTCTGGGAGGCGCTGAAACCCCTGGCCACGGCGCTGGAGGTGCGTTTCGCCGCCAATGTCGATCCGGCGGACATCAACCAGACCCTGGCCGGCCTCAATCCCATGCGCACCCTGGTGGTGGTGGTCTCCAAGACCTTCACCACCCAGGAGACCCTGACCAACGCCGAGACGGCGCGGGCCTGGCTGCGCGCCGCCATGGGGCCGGCCGGCGACGCCCACCTGTGCGCGGTCTCCGCCGCGCCGGGGCTGGCCCGGGACTTCGGGGTTCCCGAGGCCCAGGTGTTCGGCTTCGGTGACTGGGTGGGGGGCCGCTATTCCGTCTGGTCGGCGGTGAGCCTGTCGCTGGTCATCGGCCTGGGGCCGGCGGCGTTCGAGGAGATGCTGGCCGGCGCCGCGGCCATGGACGCCCACTTCCAGGCCGCCCCGCTGGCCGCCAACGCCCCGGTGCTGCTGGCGCTGGCCCATGTGTTCAACCGCAACGGCCTCGGCCGGCCGATCCGCGCCGTGGTCCCCTACGCCCAGCGCCTGCGGCTGCTGCCGGCCTTCCTGCAGCAGCTGGAGATGGAGTCCAACGGCAAGCGGGTGGGCGCCGACGGCGGCGCACTCACCCAGGCCACGGCGGCGGCGGTGTTCGGCGACGCCGGCACCAACGGCCAGCACGCCTTCTTCCAGCTGCTGCACCAGGGGACCGACGTCATCCCGGTGGACATCGTCGCGGTGCGTGAGCCCGCCGTGGGCGATCCCGCCGCCCAGACCAAGCTGCTGGCCAATGCCGTCGCCCAGGCCGAGGCGCTGATGGTGGGCCGGTCCGAGGCCGAGGTGCGCGCCGAGCTGGCGGCCAGGGGGCTGGACGCCGCCGCCATCGACGCGCTGGCTCCCCAGCGGACCTTCCCCGGCGACCGGCCATCGAGTTTCCTGGCGCTGGACCGCCTCGACCCGGCCAGCCTGGGCGCCCTCATCGCCCTCTATGAGCACAAGACCTTCGTGGAAGGCGTGCTGTGGGGGATCAATTCCTTCGACCAATGGGGCGTGGAGCTGGGCAAGACCCTGGCCACGCGGGTGCTGGCGGAGTGGGGTTCGCGGCTGGCGGGCGCGCACGATCCCTCGACGGCCGCGCTGATGAAGCGGCTGGGACCGGGGCAGGGATAGGCCGCCTCAGGCGGGGGCGCGGTCCAGGCTGGAGACGGTGATGCCGCCCTCGGCCACCTTCACCCCCAGGAAGCGCATTTCGCCCTCCTTGAAGCTGATCTCGTGGACGCCGACGCTGCTGTCGCGCTTCAGCTCCGAGGCGTCGCCCAGGGTCAGCCGCAGCAGCATGCTGGCCGGCTTGGCCCCGTCGCGTTCCGCCGCGGCGATCATCTCGCGCAGGTTCTGAATGCGCCGACGGGAAATGAGACCTCTGCCTGACATGGCCATGCTCCAGCTATCAGGCGGGAGCGCGGACGCGTCTCTCAGCCGCGGGCGCCTGTGACCAAGCCCGCGATTTTGGCCGTTTAGCACAGGTCAGCGCCTGGCCCTAGCCGGATCGGCGGGGCCGCCCGACGCCGCGGACTGGATTTCTCAACCCATCTTCGCTATAGCCCGCGCCCATGACGCAGATCGCGCGACATCACGGCCATGCCCATCCGACCTGCCGCGGCGGGACGGTGTGGAACCGCGTGGTCTGACGCGATCCTGCCGCCCCGCCCGCCGATGCGGACGGGGCCTTGTCAGCGTCCCGGCCGTCCACCGCCCTCCCAACCGGACCTCGACGCCATGACCGACGCCCCGCGACCCGAAGCCCGAGCGCCCCGCGGCTTCATCGACCGCCGCGCCCGCGACCTGGTGGCCGAGCGGCGCATCCTCACCGACGTCTGCGCGGTCTATGAGCGCTATGGCTTCGAGGCCCTGGACACCGGCGCCCTGGAATATGCCGACGCCCTGGGCAAGTTCCTGCCCGACGCCGACCGGCCCAATGAGGGCGTGTTCGCCCTGCAGGACGACGACGATCAGTGGATGGCCCTGCGCTACGATCTCACCGCGCCCTTGGCTCGGTTCGTGGCCCAGAACTGGGAGGGTCTGCCCAAGCCGTTCCGCCGCTACGCTGCGGGAACCGTCTGGCGCAACGAGAAGCCAGGACCGGGCCGGTTCCGGGAATTCACTCAGTGCGACGCGGACACGGTGGGCTCGGCCCGGCCCGAGGCCGACGCCGAGATCATCGCCATGGCCGCGGAGGGTTTCGCCGCCGCGGGCCTGCCGGCCGGCGCCTACGCCCTGAAGATCAACAGCCGCAAGCTGCTCAACGGTCTGATGACCGCGGCCGGGGTGACCAGCGAGGGCCAGAAGCTGGGGGTGCTGCGGGCGGTGGACAAGCTCGACCGGCTGGGCCCCGACGGCGTACGCCTGCTGCTGGGGGCGGGACGCCTGGACGAATCCGGCGCCTTCACCAAGGGCGCCGGCCTGGAGGCCGCGGCGGCCGAATCGGTGCTGGCGTTCACCGCCGCCGGCGGCGGAACCCGGACGGAGACCCTGGCGCGGCTAGCCTCGGTGATCGGCGGCTCCGCCGAGGGCGACGAGGGGCTGGGGGACCTGGAGGCGATCCATCAGGCCCTGACCCGGCTGGGGGTCGATGAAGCCACGGCCAGCATCGAACCCTCCGTCGTCCGCGGCCTCGAGTACTACACCGGCGCGGTGTTCGAGGCCGAGCTCACCCTTTCCATCACCGACGAGCACGGCCAGGCGGTGCGGTTCGGCTCGGTGGGCGGCGGCGGGCGATATGACGATCTGGTGGCGCGGTTCACCGGCCAGCCGGTTCCGGCCACCGGTTTCTCCTTCGGCGTCTCGCGGCTGGTGGCGGCCTTGCAGGCGGCCCGCCAGGACCAGGCCGCCCGGCCCCGCGGGCCGGTGGTGGTGATCGCCTTTGACCAGGCGCACATGGGCGAATATTTCGCCGCCG
>CAXNKO010000113.1:0-6377 GCA_964202685.1 Caulobacterales bacterium | reverse complement strand
GGTCGAGCACCGAACGCTGCGACAGGTCGACGCCCTGATAGAGCCCGGTGAGTTCGAAGGCGTCCTCGACGCCCATCTCGTGCAGCACCTCGTCGGCGGGGAAGTCGTCGACCCGGAAGATCACCTCGCCGGTCATGCGGCGGAATTCCGCCGGCAGGGCCGCGAAGGCGGCCTCGGCCAGGGCGGCCAGGTCGTCCAGGCTGGGGGCGAGGCGGGCCGCCCGATCACTCATCGGGCACCACGATGTGAGGGGATTCCGGCAGCCGCCGTTCGAACAGGCCGATGTCAAGCGGCCGTTGCGGCTCGATCGGGCGCAGGGGCGTCTGGGCCATGGCGCGCAGGGTGTCGGGGGCCAGCTCCGCCGCCGCCGCCCGCCGGCGCGCCCGCCGGGCCTGGGGCGCCTCGACCTGGGGCCCCGCGGAGGCGGGACGCCAATAGGAGACCAGCAGCCGCCAGGCCGTGCGGGGGCCGCGCTCCGGCGGCGGCGGCCACCGGCGGCCCTCGGCGAAGCTCGGCTTCTGAGGCGCGGGCTTTGGCGCATCGGCCAGCAGCTGTTCGGTGAGCTGGCAGTAACGGTCCTCGATCGCCGGCGGCGCGCGGCCGGCCCGATCGTCCTCCAGCCGTCCGGCATAGGCGTCCAGCGCCGCCTCGCGGCTGGCGAAGGCAGGCCCCGTGGCCTCGGTGACGAACACCGCCGGCTCCTCGGCGATCTCGGCGGCCTGCCGGGCCCGGGCCGCGCGGCCGAGGGGCGCGGCCAGCGCCGCGTCAGCGTTTGGCGCCACAGGATAGAGGATGGCTGTCATGGGGCCATCATCGCCCAAAACGCGCTCCGGCGCTAACGCTCCGCCGCACGGCGGCATAAGTTGGCTGCGGATTCGTCTGATTCGGCGGGGGTCAAGGCGTCGATGGAGCCGCAATGAGCGAGGACGCCCTGATCCTGCTGGCTGCCGCCGGGGCGGTGGCGCTGGCCGTCTGCGCGACCCTGTGGGCCTGGGCCCAGCGCCGCAGGAGCCAGACGCGGCTTGACGCCCTCACCGCCCGGCTGGCGCTGCTGGAGGTGCGCGCCGAAGCCGCGCAAGCCTCCGCCGAGGCCTTCGACTCCGCCCTGCTGGCGGTGGAGGAAAGCCGCGCCATGCTGGCCTCGGGGGAGGAGTCCTTCGCCGTCTGCGCCGCGGCCCTGGGCCTAACCGATCCGGACGCCCAGGGCCTGGTCAACGCCATGATGCGCGCCGACCCCGATCATGCCCGGCGGCTGCGCGGCCTGTTCGAACGCGGCGAGGCCTGCGCCTTCGAGGTGCGCGGCGTGGGCGGGGTGGTGTCGGTGGAGGGCCGGGCCGCCGGGGCGCTGGCCTGGCTGCGGCTTTCAGCGGTGATCGGCGAAGACGCCGGCCTGCCCACCGCGCCGCGCTTCGCCGCCTTCACTGATTCCCGCGCGGCGCCGGCCTGGATCGCGGCCGCCGATGGCTCGCCGATCTGGGTCAACCGCGCCTGGCTGCAGGCGGTGGGGGCCGAGAACCTCGACGAGGCCGCCGCCCGGGCGGCCAGTTTCGACAAGGCGGCCGACGCCCTGGCCAGCGAGGCGGCCAATCTCAGCCAGACCCGCCAGACCCTGCGCTGGGTGACGGCCGACGGTCGCCGGCGCGCCTTCCACATCACCGCCAAACCCCTGGAAGGGGGCGGGGTCGGCGTCTGGACCGACGACGTCACCGAGGCCGAGGAGATGCGCGAACAGCTCAAGCGCCAGGCGGAGGCCAATGACGAGACGCTCAACCACATCGCCGATTCCGTCGCCATCTTCAGCCAGGCCAAGCGGCTGATCTTCTACAACACCGCCTTCGCCAATCTCTGGGGCCTGGAGCCCGCCTGGCTCTCCGAGCGGCCCGGCCACTCCGAGGTGCTGGACCGCCTGCGCCAGCGCCGCCGCCTGCCGGAGACCGCCGACTACGGCAAGTGGAAGGCGGCCGAACTCGACCGTTACGAACGCCTCGACATCGCCCCCGACGACCTGTGGAGCCTGCCCGACGGGCGCACCCTTAGGGTGGTGCGCCAGCCCCACCCGCTGGGGGGCCTCTTGATGTTGTTTTCGGACATCACCGACGAACTGAAGCTCAAGTCCCAGTTCAACGCCCAGATCCAGGTGCAGCAGGCGACCCTGGACAAGCTCAATGACGCCGTGGCGGTGTTCGGTTCCGACGGTCGCCTGCGGCTGCACAATGAAGCCTTTGAGGCGTTCTGGAACGTCACCCCCACGCAGCTCGACCTGGCCGGCGATTTCGAGGGCGTGGTGCAGCTGTGCATCCCGCGCCTGCATGACCTGCAGTTCTGGAACGAGCTCAAGGGCCGTGTCACCGATCCGGACGCCACCGCCCGCGCGCCGATGTCGGGGGAGGCCAAGACCGCCGATTCGCGCATCGTGCTCTATCAGTCGCGGCCGTTGCCGGACGGGGCGACGCTGATCGCCTTCACCGACGTCACCGATACGCGCAAGCTGGAGAGCGCGCTCGCCCAGCGCTCCGCGGCCCTGGCCGACGCCGAGCGGCTGAAACGGGATTTCGTCGGCAATGTCTCCTATGAGCTGCGCACCCCGCTCACCACCATCATCGGCTATTCGGAACTGCTGGAGCGATCCGGGGAGGGCCTATCGGAGCGCGGGCGCGGCCATGCCGCCGCGGTGCGAACCGCCGCCGCCCAGCTCGCCCGCTCCATCGACGACGTGCTCGACATGGCCCAGATCGACGCCGACGAGATGGCCCTCGACCTGGAGGACGTACATGTGGCCGAGCTGCTGGGCGCCGCGGCGGGCCGATGGGCGGCGGAGACCAAGGCCGCGCCGGTGGAGATCGTCCTCGACCACGCCGCCGATGTCGGCGTCATGCGCGGCGACAGCCGCCGCCTGGGCCAGCTTCTGGATCACCTGATCGAGAACGCGCTCCGCCAGACCCCGGCCGGCGGCAGGGTGACCCTCTCGGCCCGGCGGGGCCTGGGCGAGATCCAGCTGCAGGTGACCGACACCGGTCGCGGCATCCCTTTCCACGTCCAGGCGCACATCTTCGACCGCTTCGTGGGCCGCGAGCGCGGCGGCCCTGGCCTGGGCCTGGCCCTGGTCAAGGCGCTCACCGAGCTGCACGGCGGCTGGGTGGCCCTGGAAAGCGAACCCGGGCACGGCGCGGCTTTTACCTGCCACCTGCCCGAAGTGGTGCAGGCCACGGCGGCGCATCCGGAGCTGGAGTTCTGAGGGGGGTGGGGGAATAGGCCTGGCCCGTTGACCCGTGAGGTGGTACATCGGGCTAGAGAGGTTGCTGCATGATTGTGGACTTCCGCGACGGATGGCTGCGAGAGTTCTTCGTCGATGATGTTCGATCCCGCAGAATTCCCTCGGACCTTGAGGCCCGCCTGTTCCGGAAATTGCAACTGATCGACGACGCCACGACCGATCGGGACCTCCGTGCGCCGCCCAGCAATCATTTCGAGAAGCTGCGTGGCGCGCTCGATGGCTTCTGGTCAATCCGGGTCAATCAGCAATGGCGGCTGATCTTTCGATGGGATGGCGGCCGAGGCGAGGCGATGGACATCTATCTGGACGACCACAGCTACAGGTGAGGTGAGCGATGCTGACGACCAAACGTAAGCCCACCAGCGTCGGTGAGATCCTGACGGAGGAGTTCATGGCGCCGATGGGATTGACCCAGGCCGCGCTGGCGGCGGCGATGGTCGTGCCGCGCAAGCATGTCAACGAGCTTTGCAACGACCGCAGGACCGTGACGGCCGCGACGGCGCTGATCCTGGCCCGGGTGTTCGGCAACAGCCCGGACTTCTGGCTGAACGTCCAGCGCCGAGGCGATCTGTGGGCGGCCATGGACAGCCCCAGGCAACGTGAGCGGATCGAACGCGCCCGGCCCCTGACGGTCGCCGTCTGAGGGCGTCTAGTGCTGGCTTTCCGGCATGTGGATGATCAGGCCGTCCAGGTCGTCGGTGATTTTGATCTGGCAGGACAGCCGGCTGTTGGGCTCGACGTTCTCGGCGAAGTCGAGCATCGACTCCTCCATGGCCGAGGGGGCGCCGACCTTCTCTTGCCAGGCCTTGTCCACATAGACGTGGCAGGTGGCGCAGGCGCAGGCCCCGCCGCAGTCGGCGTCGATGCCGGGGACGTTGTTCTTCACGGCGCCTTCCATGACGGAAAGGCCAGCCTTCACGTCGATCACGTGCTCTTTGCCGTTGTGCTGGATGTAGGTGATCTTGGCCATGGTCCCCTGTGCGCGCCCGCCTGAACTGTTGGAGGCTCTCTCGCCTATCTTAGGCGCCGACCTCTTTCATTGAAATGGCCGGGTCCGCAAGCTTTTCAGGCGAGATCGGCTTGCGATTCTGGATGAACTGACGCCCGGCCATGAACTCCGGCGGGGCGTTGACGGCTTCCACGGCTTGCAACTGATCGCCCTTCAGATGGAAAATCGCGAACTTCGCCGCGGCGGGATCGCCGCGGACGATCAGCCGATCCACGTCGAAGGGCAGGCCGGCGATCTGCAGCTTCAGGTCATATTGGTCCGACCAGAACCACGGCGTCTCCGACGCGGGGGCGGGCCGGCCGGTGATGTCGCAGGCCGCCTGCTTGGCCTGTTCGAGGGCGTTGGGCACGCTTTCCAGCCGGTGCATGCGATCGTAGAGCGGCAGGGGCCGGTGGGTGACGTCACCGATGGCGTAGATGGCGGGATCGGCGGTGCGGGCAGAGAGGTCCACCACGATGCCACGAGCGCACTCCAGCCCGGCCGCCCGGGCGATCTCGTCATTGGGCGCCGCCCCCACGCCCACCAGGGCCGCGTCACAGGCCAGGGTGCGCCCATCGGTGAGGGTGACGCCGGTCAGACGGCCGTCCCCGCCGACGAAGCCGGTGACGCTGGCGCCCAGCACGAACCCCACGCCCTTAGTCTCATGGTAGGCCTGGAAGAAGCTGGAAAGCTGCTCGCAGGCGACCCGGGCCAGCAGCCGGTCCTCCCGCTCGATCACCACCACCTCGGCGCCCAGGCCCCGGGCCGAGGCCGCCGCCTCCAGGCCGATGTAGCCGCCCCCCACCACCGCCAGCCGCACGCCTGGGCGGACCGCCGCTTTCAGCGCCTCCGCATCGGCGGCCGAACGCAGGAACAGCACGCCCGCGAGGTCCTTGCCGGGCAGCGGCAGCACGATGGGCCGCGCCCCGGTGGCGAGGATCAGGATGTCATAGGCGAGCGTCGCGCCGTCCGACAGGGTCACGGTCCGGGCCGCCCGATCCAGACTCACGCCGCGCAGGCTGGGGCGGAAGTCGATGTTCGCCTCGGCGTAGAAGGCCAGGGGCTTCAGGGCCAGGGACTCGGCGTCGGCCTCGCCCTTCAGCCAGGCCTTGGACAGCGGCGGCCGCTGGTAGGGGGCGATGGGCTCCTCGCCCACCAGGGTGATCGGGCCGGCGTGATCGTACTGGCGCAGCAACGCCGCGGCGGTCCCGCCCGCATGGCCGGCGCCCAGGATGACGATGTGGGCGTTGGGGTCGTGCATCGCTTCGCTCACGCCCCGTCCGGGACGCAGGCCACGGCGAGGCGCATCAGACCACCCGTTCCGCCAGCATCTTCTTGACCTCGGCGATGGCCTTGGCCGGGTTCAGGCCCTTCGGGCAGACCTGGGCGCAGTTCATGATCGTGTGGCAGCGGTAGAGCTTGAAGGGATCCTCCAGGGCGTCCAGCCGCGCGCCGGTGGCCTCGTCGCGGCTGTCGATCAGCCAGCGGTAGGCGTGCAGCAGGGTGGCCGGCCCCAGGTACTTGTCGCCGTTCCACCAGTAGCTGGGGCAGGACGTCGAGCAGCAGGCGCAGAGGATGCATTCGTAGAGGCCGTCCAGCTTCTCCCGGTCGGCGGGGGCCTGGATCCATTCCTTCTCCGGCTCCGGGGTCTCGGTGTGCAGCCAGGGCTCGATGGAGGCGTACTGGGCGTAGAACATGGTCAGGTCCGGAACCAGGTCCTTGACCACCGGCTGGTGAGGCAGGGGGCTGATGGCGATCTGGGCCCCGGCGGTTTCCTTCCAGCCTTGAGTGCAGGCCAGGGTGTTGCGCCCGCCCACATTCATGGCGCAGGAGCCGCAGACCCCCTCGCGGCAGGAGCGGCGGAACGCCAGGGTCGGGTCCATGGCGTTCTTGATGTGGATCAGCACGTCGAGGACCATCGGCCCGCAGGCGTCCACGTCCACGTCATAGGTGTCCCAGCGCGGATTGGCCTCGGTCTCGGGGTCGTAGCGATAGACCTTGAAGGTCTTCACGGTCATGGCCCCCGCCGGCGCCGGATGGTGGCGGCCCCGGGTGACCTGAGAGTTTTTGGGCAGGGTGAGCTGGACCATCAGACGCTTTCCTTTGGACCCGGCT
>CAXNKO010000112.1:0-6382 GCA_964202685.1 Caulobacterales bacterium | reverse complement strand
CTCGGGTTGGAACCCCTTCGGCAGCAGCGGGATCAGCGCCAGGGACAGGAAGAACAGCACGCCGCCGAAGATCACCGCCAGGATGCGGTGATCCAGCGACCACTCCAGGGCGCGGCGGTAAAACCCGACAAACGGCTTGCGCGGTCTGGGATCGGCGGAGGGCTTGAGCAGATAGGCCGCCATCAGCGGGGTCAGGAACCGCGCCACCGCCAGGGAGAACAGCACCGCCACCGAGACGCTGAGACCGAACTCCTTGAAGAACTGGCCGGCCATGCCGGGCATGAACGACACCGGGGTGAACACCACCACGATGGTGGCGGTGGTGGCCACCACCGCCAGGCCGATGGCGTCGGCGCCCTCCATCGACGCCTGATAGGGCCGCGCGCCGGCGGCCACCCGTTTCTCGATGTTCTCGATCTCGACGATGGCGTCGTCCACCAGGATGCCGATCACCAGGGTCAGGGCCAGCAGGGTGACCATGTTGAGCGAGAACCCGGCCATCGACATGACCAGGAAGGTGGGCAGCAGCGACACCGGCATGGCCACCGCGGCGATCAGGGTGGCGCGCCACTCGCGCAGGAACAGATAGACCACCAGCGCCGCCAGCAGCATGCCCTCGATGAGGACATTGAGGGTGGCCTTGTAGCTGGCGCGAGTGAAGGACACCGCCGAGAAGATCGGTGTGAACGACACCCCCGGGTGCTTGGCGGCCAGCTGGTCCAGGGCCGCCACCGCCTCGTCCTCGACGCTGACGTCGCTGGCCTCCTTGGTCTTCAGCACCTGGAAGCCCAGCACCGGGCGGCCGTTCAGGCGCGCGAAGCCCCGCACCTCGCCGGAGCCGTCACCCACATCGGCGATGTCGGTGAGCTTGACGAACCGCCCGCCGCCGGTGGGCACCTCCAGCTCGCGCAGGGCCGCCAGCGTGCTGGCCGAGCCCAGCACCCGCAAGGTCTGCTCGCGGCCACCCACCTGCAGCCGGCCGCCGGGGGCATCCAGGCTGAAGCCACGCAGGGCGTTGTTGACCTGGGGCGCGGTGAGCCCGCGGGCCGCCATCCGGTCGGGATCGATGAGGACGTTGATCTCACGGTTGACCCCGCCCACCCGGTTGACCTGGGAGACGCCCGTGCGGGCCTGCAGGGCGCGCGCCACGGTGTCATCGACGAACCACGACAGCTGCTCCACCGACATGGAGGGCGCGGAGATCGCATAGGTCATGATCGGCTGGCTGGCGACGTCCAGCTCCCGAACGGTCGGTTCGTCGATCTCCCGCGGCAGCTGGGCCCGGACCTGGTCCATCCGGGCGCGGGTCTCGTCCAGCTTCTTGCGCACGTCCTGGCCGATATCCAGCTCCAGGGTGGTGCTGGAGACCCCCTGGGTGACCGTCGAATAGATGTTGTTGACGTTGGAGATGCCGGCCATGGCGTCCTCCACCGGCCGGGTGATCTGGGTCTCGATCTCGGCCGGCGAAGCGCCGCTCTGGGTCACGGTGACCGTGATGATCGGGAACTCGATATTGGGAAATTGCTTCACCGGCAGGCCGGAGAAGGCGAACATGCCGGCGATCACCAGGGCGGTGAACATCACCACCACCGGCACGGGATTGCGGATGGCCCATGCCGAGATCCGCAGGCTGCCGCCGGTCATGGCCTGGGACCCGCCGCGGCTCCCGGCCCGCTCTCCACCGGGCGGATTCTATCGCCGTCGATGAGGAAGGCCGCCGCGGCGGCCACGATCCGGGTCCCGGGCAGCGGACCTTTGAGTAGCTCCACCACGCCGTCGGCGCGCTGACCGGTCTGGACGCTCACCCGCCGCACCCGGTTGTCGGCGCCCACCTCCATCACGCTGGCGCCGTCGGCGTCATAGCGGATCGCCGTCTCCGGGACCGTCAGGGCGAGACTGGTGGCCCCGGCGAACTGGGCGCGGGCGAAGCCGCCGGCTCGGATGTCGGCGCGCACGGGCAGGCGCACCCGCACCGAGCCCAGCTTGGTGCGCGCATCCACCTGGGGGCTGACCAGACGCACGATCCCCGGCGCTGTCGCCCCGCTGGGCAGGGTCACCACCGCGGTCATTCCCGGCTGGATCTGCGTCAGATCGGTTTCGGAAATCTGCGCTTCCAGCTCGATCTCGCCGCCGCGGGCGATGCGGAACCAGGGGGTGGCCGCGCCGATGGCCGACATGTCGCCGGGCCGCACGGTGCGGTCCAGCACCAGGCCCGCCACCGGGGCGGTGACCACCAGCTTGCCCACCCGGGTGCGGATATCCCGGGCCGCGGCGGCCTGGGCGTCGGCGACGGCGCGGGCGGCGCGGGCCTGAAAGCGCCGCTGCTCGATCTGTTCCTGCGACACCACCCCCTGGCCGTCCAGGTCGGTGACCCGGGCGGCCTGGGATTCCGCCTGCTCGGCCTGGGCGGCGGCCTGGGCGGCCAGCGCCGTCTGCTGGGCGAGCTGGGAGCTGATCAGGGTGGCGTCGAGCCTGGCCAAGGCCTGGCCGGCCCGCACATAGGCGCCCTCGTCCACCAGCACCTCGGCGACCCGGTAGCCCGACACCTCCGGCAGAACCGCCGCCTCCTCGAACGGCGCCAGATCCCCGGTGGCGGCCAGGACGCCGGTGATCGCGCGGGCTTCCACGGTGGTGACGCGAACACTGCGCGCCTGCTGCGCCTCGGTGGTCTTCACCGGCGCTTTGCGCTCGCACCCGCCCACCGACGCCACCAGGACGATGGCGATCAGGCCGGCGGCGGAACCTAGAATCGGGCGGCGCTGAGTCATCTGCCCGCACCTTTGGCGGAATTGGCTTCCGCCGGCCAGCCGCCGCCCAGGGCCTTGAAGGCCTGAACCGATCGCCGCAGGGCCTGCACCTGCACCGTGGTGAGCTGGGTCCGGGTGTTTCGCCAGGCCTGCTCGGCCGCCAGCGCCGCCAGCAGATCGTCGAGACCCGCCGCGTAGCGCACCCGGGCGGCCTCGAAGGCGCGCCGGCCGCGGGCCTCGCCGTCGAACAACAGGCCGGTGCGGCGGCGGTCGGCGTCCAGCCGCACCAGGGAATTCTCCGCCTCGCCGAAGGCGGTCTGCACCGCCTTCTCATAAGCGATCACCGCCTGCTCGGCCCGGGCGCTCTGGGCCTTCAGGTCCATCAGCAGTCGCGGGATCGACAGGATCGGCTGGGTTCCGGCCAGGCCAAGGCTCCAACTGCGGGAGGTGGAGGAAAAGTTCGGCTGCTCGCTGCGCGACCATCCGGCCCCCGGCGTCAGGGTGAAGGTGGGGAAGAAGGCCATCATCGCCACGTCGGCCCGGCCGGTGGCCGAGGCGACCCGGGCCTGGGCCTCGCGCACGTCGGGGCGTCGGGCCAGGAGCTCGCTGGGCACGGCGGCCGGAACCTCCGGGACCGCCACCACGCCAGCGGTGATCGCCAGGCTGGCGGTGGGCTGGGCGCCGCGGCCGGTGAGCACCAGCAAGGCGCGCTTGGCCGCCTGCAGCTCGGCCTCCAGGCCGGTGGCCTGGCTGGTGGCCTGGGCCAGGTCGGCGGCGACACGATCGACGTCGGATCCCGCCGCCAGGCCCCGCTCGACCCGCTGGCGGGCGATATTCTGCAGAGCGGTCTGGATGCGGACGGTCTCGCGGGCGTCCTCCAGCTGGATGGCGACGCCGCGGGCCTGGAAATAGGCGTCGGCCACATTGGCCGCCAGGCTGGCGCGGGCGCCTTCATAGGCGAAACGGGCCGCCGCCCGATCGCCCCGGGCGGCGCGGTTGACGGCGAAGAAGCGGCCGAACAGGTCCAGCTCCCAGCTGACGTTGAAATTGGCCGCGGCGGTATCGGAATCGCCGCGGGTGGAGAAGCCGGGGATATTCACCACCGTGCCGGACAGCTGCTCGGTGTGGGTGCGTCGCGCCTGGCCGGTGAGGTCGCCCTGGGGCAGGAAGCGGGTCAGCGCGCTGGCGGCGGTGGCCCGCGCCTCGTCCAGCCGCGCGGCCGCCGCCCGGGCGTCGGGGCTGTCCGTCAGGGCCTGCTCCACCAGCGGCGCCAGTTCCGGATCGTCGTAGGCGGTCCACCAGTGGTCCAGCGCCTGGGCCGGAAGCTCACCGCCCCGCGGCGCCTCATAGGCCGCGGGCAACGCCGTGTCCGGCTTGCGGACATTGGCGCAGGCGCCTAGCGCCAGGCAGGCCAGGAAGGCTGCGGGTCGGACGAGGCGCATGAGGGTCAAGGTGTTCGCGAGCCCGAGCTTGTTCGTCCATGCAGACCGCGCCGCGCCGAAAGCTTGGCGGTGCGCAGGCGTCCTCTCCCATAGGACAGATGCAAGGGAATTGCAGCCTCGTCACACGCCGCCGATATGAATGGTCGCCCCCCAGCGGCGACGCTAGGGGCGGCAAGGTGTTGCAACCGGGCCACGCCGCGGCCGACTATGCGGTCTTTGGCGGGTCGTGGGCGGATCTGCCTCACGCTGGGACCGAGTCGAGGAGGCAGGCCCATGGACGCTGGCGAAGTGCGGATCGGCATCGGTGGCTGGGTGTTCGAGCCCTGGCGGGGAAGCTTCTATCCCAAGGGCCTGAAGCAGGCCGACGAACTGGCCTACGCCAGCCGCCGGCTGACCAGCATCGAGATCAATTCCACCTATTACTCGGCCCAGAAGCCGGAGAGCTTCGCCCGCTGGGCGCAGGCGACGCCGGCGGGGTTCCGCTTCGCGCTCAAGGCCTCGCGGTTCTGCACCAACCGCAAGGTGCTGGCCGAGGCGGGCGAGTCCATTGGCCGGTTCCTGGGCCAGGGCCTGAGCGAACTCGGCGACCGGCTGGGGCCGATCCTGTGGCAGTTCATGGCCACCAAAAGATTACACCCCGATGACTTCGCCGCCTTCCTGTCCCTGTTGCCGCACAGACAGGACGGCCTGGCCCTGCGCCACGTGGTCGAGCCGCGCCACGCGAGCTTCGCCGATCCGGCCTTCGTCGGCCTGTGCCGCGCCCACGGGGTGGCGATCTGCATCTCCGAGAACGCCGACTATCCGCTGATCGCCGACGTCACCGCGGATTTCGTTTACGCTCGCCTGCAGATGGGCTCCGACGCCATCGAGACCGGCTATCCGCCGGGCGATCTCGACCGCTGGGCCGGACGGTTACGAACCTACGCCCAGGGCGGCGCGCCGGCGGACCTGCCGGCCCTGTCGCCGGCGGCGCCGAAAACGCCTCGTGACGTGTTCGCCTATGTGATCCACGAGGGGAAGATTCGGGCGCCTCAAGCGGCCATGGCGTTACTGGCGCGCATCTAGGGCCGACCCGTCCAGCGCAAAGGGTTCCATTGTCCGTCCTGGCTCGCATCCGGCGCAGCGGCCATGCTAGCAGGGGCGAATGACCGAGATAACCTTGAGCGATGTGTCGTCCGAGCAGCTTCTGCAACTCGGCGACGCCGCCCTGACCACGGGCGACGCCCGGCTTGCCTTCAAACTCTATGCTGCGGCCCTTCCGAAGACCAAGGGCTTCTTGTGGCTCCGGCTTCGCCTGCGGGTCGGAATCGCCCGCAACGCCAACAATCGCACACTCACCTCACTCGCGGTGCTGCGCGCCATCGATGACACAGGATTCATCTTCGTCGGCGAGGGACTGGCGACATGGAACAAGACGCTGCCGTTCATGGAGGACAAGCGGTTCCTGGACCTGGTGGAGAAACATGCCGATCTCGCGCCGCTGCCCAATTGGCACTGGAACCTCCACACCGTCCTGTGGGCGATCAACCAGGCCCGGACCATCCCCGGGGATTTCGTGGAGCTCGGCGTGTTCAAGGGCCACACAACAAGCTTCCTGGCGGACTATGTCGATTTCGCCCAGTGGAAGCAGCGCTGGTATCTCTACGACACCTTCGAGGGCATTCCCGACGACCAGCTGGATGAGGGTTGGGCGGAAATCAACCAGTCCACCTACAAGGACACCTTCTCGTTCGATGCCGTCCGCGATCTTTTCGGTCAATACGACAATATCGACGTCATCAAGGGACGGGTCCCAGAAATCCTGCAGCAGAAGTGCCCTGACAAAATTTCATTCATCCATCTCGACCTCAACAATACAGCGGCTGAGATCGGCGCCCTGAACTATCTTTATGACCGCATTTCGCCAGGTGGCGTAATCGTGCTGGATGACTACGGTTGGGCCGCTTCGCGACAGCAACACCTGGCCGAAAACGCTTGGTTCGCCGAGCGGGGATTGCAGATCCTCGCCCTGCCGACCGGTCAGGGGCTATTCGTCAAGCCCGGAGTCTAGCCCGTCTTATTCACGCTGGGCCTGAAAACGGGCTGGCGGACGTAGCATAACCGGCTGATTTGGAATAGGTTTTGGCTGCTTAGACCAACGCTGTTCCAGAGCACGGAGGCGCCACGCCCGCCATGGATGACGTTACCGGCCTT
>CAXNKO010000111.1:0-6439 GCA_964202685.1 Caulobacterales bacterium | reverse complement strand
AAGGCCGGGCTGCGAAAGGCCGCCGAGCGAACCGTCGACGGCCTATGGGACACCATCGGCGCCCTCACCGACACATACGCCCCCGCCGAGTGCGCCAACTACTTCGCCTCGTGCGGCTATGATCCAGACTGATGGGATTCCGCTCTAGCATGACCGCAACGGCGAGGCGGCGGCGTCTCATGGCTGGACAATGCCGCCCGCCGAATTGGGTTCCGCCCGCGACTCTGTCCCGACGCCATCGAAGTGTTCCTCATTCGCCTCGGCCTCGGCCTTGGTGGCGTGAACAACCCCGTCCTTGTGTTCCGGCGGGCCGTAGAGCGTGTAGAGCCTGAGCGTCTTGCCGCCGGTGTTGATCACATTGTGTTTGGCCCCGGCGGGGACGACGATCGCATCGCCGCTGCCGATCTTGCTTCGCTTGCCGTCGATCCACACCTCGCCCTTGCCGGCCTCGACCCGGAAGAACTGGTCGTTTTCGGTGTGGACTTCCTCGCCGATCTCCTCGCCGGATTGCAGCGCCATGAGCACCAGCTGCAGGTGTTTTCCCGTGTAGAGCACGCGCCGGAAATCCTTATTGCTTTCCGTCAGCGCTTCGATGTCGTCGGTAAAGCCCTTCATGGGGTGGTTCTCCTGTGGGATTGGTCGAGCCTACAGATGGAGTGTCCGGCCCCGATGCGCCACGCCCCGATTACGGCGACATCCGGTCGAGCACCGCCGCCCATCTGGCCGCTCTCAAAGATAAGCCCCACCCTGGCCGCGGCTCCCCTACGTCAATCCGGGTCGCCTCCCTCCGAGATCACCGCTTGACGCCATCGATGCATGGGCTCGTTCCACCCAAAAAAGCCCCCGGGCCGGATTTCATCCCGCGCCCCCACCCACCGACCCGTCCGTGCTATTCTGTCGTTGGTTGAAGGTCTCTCCGCTCCGCCCCCCGTTGCCTTGTCGAGGCGATGTCGGCCGGACAGACCCGGCCATGGCGCTCTGCGGCGCCGCGAGATTCGCGGCCCGCCCTGATCGGGTAACACGCGTCAATTCCGGTCGCACAACTGTGCGAGGGTTAAACCACGCGTTCTGCCGCCCGGAAGCCCTTCCCCCTCGAGGGGGGAAGGGTTTGGGATGGGGGTGAACGCAGGGCGACGACGAAGGACGCACGGTCGACGTCGGCCTTGGCATCCCTTCAACTCAGCGGCCGCACCCCCAACCCTGCCCTTCCCCCATCGAGGGAGAAGGGTTCAAGTGCCCTCGCCGCCCAAAATCGCGCACAAACCGCTTGACACCCGGCCCAATCCATGTTCTTCTTTCGTTCATGTCCGAGCCGCACGAAGCCCCCTGGGGCCACGACCTCATCCTCAATGAGATCGCCGGCCTGTGCCTCAACGTCGCCCGGGACTTGAGCCGCTCAGCCGAGAATGAATGCAATCCCGAGCGCAAGGCCAAACTCGCCGGCGCCCTGCACCAGATGTGCCGCTCCATCCGCCAGACCCTGGCCCTGCAGGCCAGGCTCGAACGCCACGTGCGCCGCGAAGACCACCGCCGCGCCAAGGTCCGCAAGGCCCGCGTCCGCTCAGGACTCAAGTCGCTGATCTGGACCGAGCACGAACCCGCTGAAACCCCCGAGCTGGAAGCCCGCCTCGAACGCCTGCTCGACGCCGAGCCGGAAACCCTGGCCCGAGGCTCCGTCGAGGCCCACATCCAGCGCCTGGGCAAGCTGCTGGGCGTCAGCTTCACCACCCCTAGCCCCTCCCAAACGTCATCCCAGGGCTCGTCCCTGGGATCCATGTACGCCGCGTCCCACGACGATCCCGCCACTGCCGCGACCCACCCGGCGTCGCCAGCGGATATGGACCCGCGGGACAGGCCCGCGGGTGACGTTCAGAGGTGGCGGTGGCCTCCACCCCCCCGACGCAGCTCCGCCTGACCGCCGCGCCTATTTGGCCGAGCGGCGCAGCGCCACCAGCGCCTCGTCCAGGCAGGCGAGGTCGCCGGCCACCACCAGCTGGCCGCCCGCCCGGCCGATGGGCTGGCCGCGCCAGTTGACCGCCACCCCCCCGGCGCCCTCGATCAGCGGCTGGGCCACCTCGATGTCCCAGGCCTTGCAGGCCACGCCTTCGATGGCCAGGTCCATCTTGCCCATGGCCACCATGGCGTAGCCATAGGCGTCGCAGCCGGTGCGGGCCAGCTTGGCCGCGGCGCGCACCTGGTTCCAGGCGCCCAGTTCGGCGCCGTCGAAATACTGGTTGGGGTCGGTGGTGTGGATCACCGCGTCGGTGAGCAGCGGGCAGGGGCGCACCCGGATCGGCCGCTCGCCTGTCCGGTCGATCAGCCGCGAGCCGCCCGCGTGGCCGATGAACAGCTCGCCCAGATAGGGCTGGCCGATGGCGCTCAGCGTCGGGTCGCCCTGAAAGCGCAGGCTGATCAATGTGGTCCATAGCGGCAGGCCGGCGATGAAGGCGCGGGTGCCGTCCACCGGGTCCA
Source organism: Caulobacterales bacterium (assembly GCA_964202685.1). GTDB lineage: Bacteria > Pseudomonadota > Alphaproteobacteria > Caulobacterales > Caulobacteraceae > Phenylobacterium. The sequence continues at coordinate 3,967 of CAXNKO010000111.1, read as the reverse complement.
GCACCCAGACGAACTCGGCGTCGGGGCGGTCCTCGCCATACTCCTCGCCGATCACCCCATGGGCGGGATAGCGGGCCGAGATCAGCTGGCGGATGGCGACCTCCGCGCCGCGGTCGGCCTCGGTCACCGGATCGAAACCGGCGGCGCCGCCCTTGTCCTCCAGGCCGTGGTCGGCGCGGAACAGCGGCAGGATCATCTGGGCGGAGGCGCGGTTGAGCTCGATCAGGAAGGCGTCGAGTTCGGCGATGCGGGCGGCGGTGAGCATGGGCCTCGTCTAGCCCATGCCCGCCGGCGCGTCACCCGATCAGGCCGCGTCGCTATCGCCGTTCAGGGACTTGGCCAGGTCGAGCAGCCGCCGGCGCGGCCGCTCCCCCAGCTGGTAATAGGCGCGGATCAGATCCAGCGTCTCCTTGCGGGCGAACATCTCGCCGCCGGCCTCGGGATCGTTGTGGGCCAGGCGCTCCATGTCCGACAGGCCGTCGTAGAAATAGCCCACCGCCACCTCCAGCGCCTCGGAGAGTTGCCACAGCCGCGCCGCGGAGATGCGGTTGGCGCCGCACTCGTACTTCTGGATCTGCTGGAAGCGCACCCCGCAGGCGCCCGCCAGCTGCTGCTGGGTCAGGCCCAGCAGCCGGCGGCGGCGGCGCAGGCGCTTGCCCAGGTGAAGGTCGATGTCCGTGCCCATGGGCGCCGAGGCCCCCTCATTGCTGTCTGTGCCATGTCCCGATGCGGGACGACTGGAACCTCCGGCCGCAAGTCGCGCGCCAAGCGAGTGCGGTTCGCGTTGCGCGATGCGGGTCGAGGCGCCTAGTTAGGGGCCATGGCCCAGGCGCGGACATCGTTTCTCCAGGAGCTGGCCTGGCGGCTGGAGGCGCTGGGCTTCGACCTGGCCGCCGGCCTGGCGCGGGCCCTGCCCATCGACGCGGTGTCCGATTTCGGCGCCTGGCTGTTCCAGCGCCTGGGCCCGCTCACCAGAGCCCACCACACCGCCCGGACCAATCTGCGCATCGCCTTCCCCGACGCCGCCGACGCCGAGATCGCCCGGCTCCTGCGGGAACAATGGGCCCACGCCGGCCGCTGGGCGGTGGAGTTCCCGATCCTCGACCGCATCGTCGCCGACCCGGGCCGGGTGGAGGTGGCGGGCGCCGAGCGCCTGGCCGAGATCGCCCGGGGCGGCAGGCCGGTGGTGTTCATCTCCGGCCACTTCTCGTCCTTCGAGATCATGCCGGCGGCGATCATCCAGGCCGGGATCACCTGCCAGATCACCTATCGGGCCGCCAACAACCCCCATGTGGACGCCCGCTTCAAGGCCAGCCGTCGGCGCTACGGCGTGCGGCTGTTCGCGCCCAAGGGCGGTGACGGCGCCCGCGAACTGCTGGACGCCATGGCGCGCGGCGAGTCGGTGGCGCTGATGAACGACCAGAAGTTCAACGGCGGCGTCGCGGCGCCCCTGTTCGGGGTCATGGCCCACACCGCGCCGGGCCCCTCGCGCCTGGCGCTGAGGTTCGCGACCGTGCTGCAGCCGATGAGCGTCCAGCGCCTGGGCAAGGCCCGCTTCCGCGTGGTGGTCCACGACCCTATCGCGCTGCGGTCCACCGGCGACCGCGCCGCCGACATCGAGGCCGGGGTGGCCCAGGTCAACGCCTTCATCGAGGGCCGGGTGCGCGAACGGCCGGCCGAATGGTTCTGGCTCCACAAGCGCTGGCCGAACGAGGTGTATCGGCAGGAACCGTGAAGGGAGCTACCCCGCGTTCAGCTGCTTCCACCGGGCCAGGGCCTGCTCGGGCCCGGCATAGGCCTCCTGGGTCACCGGGTTCCAGTAGCGCAGGGCCTCCAGCGGGATCTGGGCGCCGGAGACCGCGCAGATCACGAAGCGGCCGGGTTTCAGCACGGCGAACTCGCCGTCGCCGTAGTGCAGGACGGCGAGCTCGGGGCCGCCGGGCAGATTGCGGTCGTGGGCGTTCATGGCCGCCTGTCTAGCGCGTTAGCCGGCGTCAGAACAGATCGCCCTGGGCGGTCGGCGCGGATTTCGTCGGCGAACGCGGCCGGCGGGCCGGTGGCGCGGCGGCCTCGCCGTCCACCACCGCGTGGCGCAGGGCGTCGGCGAACTTCAGCCCGATGGCCTCGCCGCTGGCCAGTTCCGCGCCGCGGCGCACCAGGGTTCCGTCGGCCCGGTGCACCCGGGCGAAGCCGCGGGCGAGGGGCAGGTCCGGGTTCACCGCCAGATGCAGCTTGCCCAGGCTCGCCAGCCGTTCGGCGGTGCGCGCCAGGCTGCGCTCGAGGCTGGGTTTCAGCCGTCCCGCCACGCCCCCCAGCCGCTCGGACTGGGCCTGCTGGGGCCGCTTGAGCAGGTGCGGCGACAGGCGCACCGCCCAGCGCATCAGGTCGCGGGCGTGGGCCGCGGCGTTCTTCTCCAGCGCCGCCCCCAACCGGCTGGCGGCCAGGTCGAAGCGCTGGCCGGCCATGTCCACCAGGTCTCGGGCCCGGGTGAGGCCGCGGATCGCCGCCGTCAGCCGGCCGCGCCGGTCCTCGACCATGCGCCCGGCGCCTCGGGCCAGGCGCGCGGCGTAGTCGCCGACGGCGGCGCGCAGCTCGGCGATCACCGGCGTCGCCCGCTCGGCCGCCGCGGTGGGGGTGGGGGCGCGGTGGTCGGAGACGAAGTCGATCAGGGTGGTGTCGGTCTCATGGCCCACCGCGCTGATCAGCGGGATGGCGCAGGCCGCCACCGTGCGCGCCAGGGCCTCGTCGTTGAACGGCCACAGGTCCTCCACCGATCCGCCGCCGCGGGCCACGATCAGCACGTCGGGGCGCGGAACCGGACCATCGGGCGTCAGGGCCTCGAAGCCGCGGATGGCGGCGGCGACCTGGGCGGCGGCGGCCTCACCCTGCACCACCACCGGCCAGACGATCACCCGGCAGGGCCAGCGCTCGCGGATGCGGTGGAGGATGTCGCGGATCACCGCCCCGGTGGGGCTGGTGATCACGCCGACCACCGCCGGCAGGGTCGGGATCGGCTGCTTGCGGCCAGGCTCGAACAGGCCCTCGGCGGCGAGGCGGGCCTTCAACCGCTCCAGCTGCGCCAGGAGCGCGCCGACGCCGGCCGCCTCCATGGTCTCGATGACGATCTGATAGCGAGAGCCGGCCGGATAGGCGGTGATCTTGCCGGTGACGATCACCTCCAGCCCCTGCTCGGGCCGCACCCCCAGGCCGCGCACCTGGCCCTTCCAGACCACCCCGTCGATGGCGGCGCGTTCGTCCTTCAGGGTCAGATAGACATGGCCGTTGGCGTGGCTGGTGACCTTGGAGATCTCGCCACGCAGCCGCACGAAGCCATAGGCCTCCTCCAGGGTCCGCTTCAGGGCGAACGCCAGTTCGGAGACGGAATAGGGCTTGGTGTTCGACTCGGGGTCGGCGGCGCTGGTCATCGGCGGAACATAGGACGCGTCCCGTCCAACCTCCAACGCCGCCTCTCCCCAACGGAGGCCGGGGCGGTCGCTAGATGTAGCGCCGCAGGGATCGGGCGAGCTCGTTGGCGCCGCCGCGCTTCTTGGGCTGGGCCGGCTGGTAGGCCACGGCGGCATGGTCGTCGCAGTAGGGACCGTCGCTCGAGCGTCGGCCGCAGAAGGTGAAATTGTCCGAGGCCGGATCGCCGATCGGCCACTTGCACATGTGCGCGCCGAGGGTCAGCACGGTGGCCGAGCCGGGCGCCTCGATCTCGAAACGGCGCGGGGCGGGCGCGGCCGCCGTGGCCGCCGGCTCGGCGATGCGGCGCGGCGCCGAGGGAACCGAGGCCACCGGTCGCGCAGGCCTGGGCGCCTTGAACACCGGCCTCGCCGGCTTCGACGGTGTCGCCCGGCCCGACAGGCCCAGGCGGTGCACCTTGCCGATCACCGCATTGCGGGTGACCCCGCCCAGCTGCTTGGCGATCTGGCTGGCGGAAAGCCCGTCCAGCCAGAGCTTCTTCAGC
>CAXNKO010000110.1:0-6472 GCA_964202685.1 Caulobacterales bacterium | reverse complement strand
TTCACGTCAGACGAAAAGACCGACCCGGCTGGCGCGGGTCAGCGGGGAGTTGAAGTCTTTCAGGTGTTTCGCCGCGGTTACGGTGACAGTTGCAATAACCCCCAAATTTTTGACTTTGGCTCGGGGGTTATGGTGACACTGTATGAAATAGGTCAATCCGGCTCCCGCTGGGGCCACTGACGACAGACTCGTCGGAGGCTTCCGGGGCATAAATCTCACGGTTGATGCGAGCCTGCGGTCCCGGCGAAGTCAAGGACGCGCTCTTCGGCGCGCCGCAGGCCGGCCTTCGGCCGGGCCTTGAGTGCGCCGCGACCGCAGGCAGACTGGCCGCCATGAGATTTAAGGTACGGCCTGTCCGGCGGACATCGCATCAACAAGACACCATGCCATTCACAGATTACAGCGAAATCTTACATATTCACCGTTAGTTCCGCCGCTACACCTAATCCGCCGCCGGGGTGTTGTCATCGGCGCTGACCAGCGGGGCAGCCAAAGCGGCGGCGTACTACACCTACGACCATTGGCACCCCCCCCCCGTGATCGCAATGCACTCATTGCCTTCATCGCAATCACACCCCATACTCCACGCCCGCGGAGTCCTCCCATGAGCAGCCTTACCATCCGCAACCTCGACGACGATGTGAAGACGCGGTTGCGGGTGCGCGCGGCGCGCAATGGACGCTCCATGGAGGAGGAGGCGCGGGTGATCCTGCGCCGGGCGGTGGATGGGGTCAGCGGGCCGGCCCTGTGGGACCTGTCGCGCCGGCTGTTCGCGGGCGACGCGGGGGTGGAGCTAGGTCCGGTGTCCCGGTCCCCGGACCGGCCGGCGCCCGGCTTCGCCGAGGACGATCCGCCAGAATGAGCGCCGCGTGATCCTGCTCGACACCAATGTGGTGTCCGACTTGATGCGCCCCCAGCCGGACGCGGCTGTGCGGCGGTGGCTGGCGGGGCTCGGCGATACGCCGCTGGCGACGACGGCGATCACCATCGCGGAGATCGTCTATGGCCTTCGCCGTCTCCCGCCGGGCCGCAGACGTCAGGCGCTGGAGGCCAGCTTCGAGGCCCTGGCCGGGCCGGGATCACCCCTGCCGGTGCTGACGTTTGACGACATCGCCGCGCGCGAGGCCGGCCGCCTGCGCGCGCTGCGCGAGGCCGCGGGCTTCGAAGGCGCGGCCTCGGACATGATGATCGCCGGCCTCTGCACCGTGGTCGGCGCCAGCCTGGCGACCCGCAACGTGCGCGACTTCACCCACCTCCCGGTGACGGTGATCGATCCCTGGCGCGACCTGTAACGCCGCCCCCTACCCCACCCGCACCCTGGCCCGGTCGATGGCGCCGGCGCCGGGCGGACCCCAGCGCAGGTCGGCGGTGTCGAGGGCCGCGCCGGACTGGCCGCCCACCTCCGCCTGCAGGGCGCGGAAGCGGTAGGTCCAGAAGTGCAGCTTGTGCTCGTTGGTCACCCCCATGCCGCCGTTGAACTGGTGGGTGTCGAACAGCACCTTCTGGATGTTCATCTGGGCGTAGGTGGCCGCCCAGGCGGCCTCGGACTCATCGCCGCTCCAGGCGGCCTTCAACGCCAGCGCCCGCACCCCCTCGGCGATCAGGTGGCATTCGGCCAGCCGGTGGTGCACCGCCTGGTAGGCCGCCAGCGTCGAGCCGAACATCTTGCGCTGCTTGGTGTAGTCCACGGTGAAGTCGATGGCCGCGCGCATGGCGCCGGCGACTTCACAGGCCAGCGCCACCCGGGCCCACTGGCGCAGGGGCGCCACCGTGGCCTTGCCCAGCCGGACGGCCTTGGCGAGGTCCGGGCGGGATTTGAAGCGGCCGAAGGGATAGGCGAAGATGCTCTCCACCGCCTCCACATTGGCCGGATCGACCGGGACCACCAGCACGTCGTCGCCGGTGTCGATGATCGCGGTCCTGGCCACGGGCAGGAAGCGCTGGGCCTTCATCAGGTCGCCGCGGATCAGGCAGATCGGCCGCGGGATCTCGCTCGCGCTGATGTGCGGGGCGACCAGCGCCGAGGCGCCGATCTCCACCGCCACCGGGGCCTTGGCGGCCTCCAACACCACCAGGGCGCTTTCCACGCCGCCCATGCCCTCGGTGCGGCCGATGTCCAGGTAGCCGTTGCGGGCCAGCGCATCGTCCAGCCCCATGTCGTAATAGGACCAGCCGCGGCGGTGGGAGGCGGGCAGGTCCTGGTGATGCTGCAGGATGGCCTGGACGCCAGCGAGGACGGCGGCCTGGTTCTCGTCGAGTTGGAACTGCATGAGTCTTACCTTCCCCGGGGCATGCCGAGACCGCGCTGGGCGATCGCGTCGAGCTGGATTTCGTAGGCGCCGGCCGCAATGGTGGAGGCGATCTGGGCCCGGTAGAACAGCTCCAGGAAGTTGTTTCCGCCGGCGACACAGTCCGGCAGGTAGTCCATCAGGAAGTTCATCAGCTCGAGGCAGCCGTTGGCGGCGGTGATCCGCTGCACATTGGGCGTGACCGTGCCCTGGATGTCATTGATCCGCTCGTCCACCACCGCGTAGGTCAGCACCGTGGCGGCCTCGAAGCGGGCGACGATGCGTCCGGCGGCGGCGCGGCAGATGGGATCGTCGAACCGCCCCTCCGCCTTCAACTGCTCGACGGCGATGTCCAGGGTGCGAAGGCCCCAGATGTAGCGCGGCAAGCCCACCCGCTCGAAGTTGAGGGTGAAGGCCATAATGTCCCAGCCCTTGTGCTCCTCGCCCAGCAGGGCGGAGGCCGGGATATGGACGTTGTCGAAATAGACCTCGTTTAAGTGCCCGTATTCCGGCAGGCCGGGGAAGGGGACCACCTTGACCCCCGGGGTCTTCATGTCGACCAGGAAGACGCTGATCTGCTTGCGCTCCGGTCCGGTCCTGGCCAGCAGGAATATCCAGTCGGCCCGCTCGGAATAGGAGGTCCACAGCTTCATGCCGTTGACGGTGTAGCCTTGGCCGTTCCATTCGGCCTTGGTCTGCATGGCGCCCAGGTCGGTGCCGGCCTGGGGTTCGGAGAAGCCTTGGGACCAGACCAGCTTGCCTGAGGCGATGCCCTTCAGGTGGCGGTCCTTCTGGTCCTCGGTCCCGAACCTCATCAGGGTGGGGCCGATCCAGTTGACCCCCATGTACTGCGGTCCCCGCGGCTCACCCCAGCGCCAGACCTCCTCGGCCAGGATGAACTGCTCCCAGGCCTCGCCGCCCTCGCCGCCGTACTCCTTCGGCCACTGGGGGGTCAGCAGACCGGCGTCGGCCAGCTTGGGACAGAAGTCGCGGGAGAAATCGATCTGCTCCTTGCTTCCCAGACCCTTCTGGTGGGTCTCGAACCAGTCCTCCGGGAGTTCCTTCTCCAGGAAGCCGGAAACCCGGCTGCGGTAATCCAGATGTGTCTGCGACCACGCGAATTCCATGCGGCCTTCTCCCTTGGCATGCTTTTGCCGGTCGACATTAGACCCTAGTCTCGGGCCGCGTCACGAGGCCATCGCAGGATCGCCGGCGCCAAATGGGGAGAGAACGGCATGGACACCGGTCTTACGGGCCGTCCGGTGCTGGTCACCGGCGCCACAGCCAACATCGGCCGCGCCATCGCCATGGCCTTCGCGGGTGAAGGCGCCAGGGTGGCGGTGGTCGGCCGCGACGAGGCCGCCGGACGGTCGGTGGTGGACCTGGCGCTGGCGGCCGGGGCGGCGGATGCGGTGTTCATCGCCGCCGACGTTACCGACGACGATCAGGTCCAGGCCATGGCCGCCACGGCCCTTGCCCGCTTCGGCCGCCTCGACGTGCTGGTCAACAATGTCGGCGGCAATGTGGATGTCGGCCCCTTCGCGGCCTCCGAGCCCGCCCAGTGGAAGGCCGACATCGACGTGACCCTGATGAGCGTCCTCTACTGCACGCGGGCGTTCCTGCCCGGGATGATCGAGCGCCAGTGGGGCCGGGTGATCAACATCGGCTCCATGTCCGGGGTGGTGGGCGACCCCTTCCTGGCCGTCTATTCCGCCGCCAAGGCCGCCGTGCACGGCTTCACCCGGGTGCTGTCGGTGGAGGTGGGCCCCACCAATGTCACCGTCAACGCCGTCGCCCCCTACGCCACCAGTCCCGACGATCCCGACGAGCCCATGAGCCTGGGCAGCCGCTCGCACCCCACCCGCGGCGTGTTCCGCACCCTGCCCCCCGCCAAGGCGGCCCAGCTCAGATCCATCTTCGCCGAGGGCGTCCTGCCCCAGAAGCGCGCCAAGGCCAGCCAGGTGGGCGCGGCCTGTGTGTTCCTGGCCTCTGACGCCGCCGGCTACATCACCGGCGAGACCCTGCACATCGACGGCGGCGTGCGCTGGGCGTGAACGCCCGGATGTGATTGATGGGCGGCCAACGGGGAGCGGAACATGGCCTATGACGTGGTGGTGATCGGCTGCGGCTCGGCGGCGCTGTCGGCGGCGGTCAGCGCGGCGGAGGGCGGCGCCCGGGTGGCGGTGCTGGAACGCGCGCCCAAGGAAGAGCGCGGCGGCAACTCCCGCTACACCGAAGCCTGGATGCGCATGAAGAGCGAGGACGAGGTCTCCGACGACCTGGTCGACATGTTCCTGGGCGACCGCGGCCACGGGGCGGTGGACCCCAATGTGCTGAAAGACGTCGCCAACGACTACGAGAACTGGGCCAAGAACACCAAGGCCTGGGCCTTCAACGATCCCGAGATGGTGGCCGCCCTGGCCGACAACGCGCCGCCCACCATGCGCTGGCTGAAGACCCACGGGATCCAGTTCACCTTTCACAGCCCCATGCTGCTGCAGGGCGGCGATGTGCGCATGGGCCCCGCCGGCGGCGGCCTGGCCCTGGTGGAGAGCCTGGCCGCCTCGGCCGAACGCCTGGGCGTCGAGATGATGTACGAGACCACCGGCCGCGCGCTGCTGCAGTCCGACGCCGGCGACATCCGCGGCGTGCGCGCCTGGTCCAAGGCCCGCGGGAACTTCGCCATCGACACCGCCAACATCGTCGTCGCCTGCGGCGGCTATGAGGGCAATCTGGAGATGATGATCCGCTACTGCGGCGCCAACGCCCATCTCACCCGCCCGGTCTCCCCCGGCGGGGTCTACAACAAGGGCGAGGGCATCGAGATGATGCTGGCGGTGGGCGCCGCCGCCGCCGGCCAGTACGACATGTTCCACGGCGAGCCGGTGGACCCCCGCTCGCCCCGCCACGAGGCGCTGATCGGCGCGCTCAACTACGGCGTCCTGATCAATGTGGCCGGCAAGCGCTTCGTCGATGAGGGCGCGAACCGCTACGAATACATCTACGACGAGCTCTCCTGGTCGGTGATGCGCCAGAAGCTGGGCCGCGCCCACTTCGTCTTCGACAGCCGCCTGTTCGACATCCCCAATATCCGCACCCGCATCAAGACCGATCAGCAACCGATCCGCGCCGCCTCCATCGCCGAGTTCGCCAAGGCGATCGGCGTCCCCGAGGCCGCGCTGGCCGCCACCCTCACCGAATACAACGCCGCCTGCCCCCAGGGCGGCCAGCGCGACACCACCCGCCTGGACGGCCTCGCCACCCACGGGCTCACGACGCCCAAGTCCAACTGGGCCCAGCCCATCGATGTCACCGACCTGTGGGCCTATCCGGTCATCTGCGCCAACACGCTCACCTGCGGCGGGGTGAAGATCACCAAGGACGCCGAAGTGCTCAACCGCGACGGCGAACCCATCCCCGGCCTCTACGCCGCCGGCGAGACGGTGGGCCTCTATTACAACCTCTACATCGGCGCGACGTCGGTGCTGCGGGGGCTGGTGTTCGGAAGGCAGGCGGCGCGGAAGATCTGCGCGGGGCTGGGTCGGTAGGGGGCGGCGGAGTGTTATTCGCCGTCATGGGACCTTGCCCGCATAGATGTCCCGGTGGTGGGCGACAAAAGCCGGATGCGGCCAGAATTTGCGTTCTTCTGGCAAATAGAGTCGCTCGCTCTCGGGCCGGAATAGTCCCCGAAGCTCGCCGGGCACCCGGTTGTGCGAAACAAGCAGATGGTAGTCCTCGTCAATAGAGATGAGGTGCCGATCGAACAGCCAATGGACGGTCGCTGACAATGCGATTCCGTTATGGACCACATCGGGGCCACCGGCTGCGACCGGTTTGACGTGGGCGGCTTGCACCTCGGCGCGGCCACCGCCGTTGACAATCCGCAGCCCCGTCACCGCGCAGCGATTGTCGTAGGCGCGGCAAACCTCCAGGCGGAAGTTGGCGTCGCGAACTTTGCGATTCACCAGTAGCTGCTCGACTCGACGGTCGAAATTCTCAGCAACGCCTGGCAGATCGGGCAACGGCGAAAAATCGGCGACCGGGAAATCCAGGCCAAGACGCACGGCGTTCTCCGGCGCCAGCGTCTCGCGCAGTCCGGCAAGCACAATTGCGTCGAAGTCCTCGGCCAGGATCGGCCGCATGGACTTGCCTTGGAGCGCCTGGCCGACCCGGCTGGGATTGGT
>CAXNKO010000109.1:0-6484 GCA_964202685.1 Caulobacterales bacterium | reverse complement strand
CTTCGGCCGGCGGGGAGCTGGAAACGGCTCCGCAAGCGCCCGAGGTATGAATGCGATAGCCTGGGTGTGCGGATCTTGAGCGGTCGGCGCCTTGCCGACGGCGCCCCGGACGTCCTACATCCCCACCCATGACCGGCAAGACCCTGTACGACAAGATCTGGGACGCCCACCTGGTGGCCGCGGCTGAGACCGAGGGCGGCGAGGCGATCATCTATATCGACCTGCACCTGATCCATGAGGTGACCACGCCCCAGGCCTTCGCGGGGCTTAGAGCCACGCAGCGGCCCGTGCGCCGGCCTGACCGGACGCTGGCCGTCGCCGACCACAATGTCCCCACCGAGGGTCAGGCGCTGGGGGTGGGCGCGGTGGCCGACCTGGAGGCGCGGCTGCAGCTGCAGACCCTGAAGCGCAACGCCAAGGACGCCGGCATTGAGTTCTTTCCCATGGGCGATATCCGCAATGGCATCGTCCATGTGGTGGGCCCGGAACAGGGCCGCACCCAGCCGGGCATGACCATCGTCTGCGGCGACTCCCACACCTCCACCCACGGGGCGTTCGGGGCCCTGGCCCAGGGCATCGGCACCTCGGAGGTGGAGCATGTGCTGGCCACCCAGACGCTGCGCCAGGCCAAGTCGAGGAACCTGCGGGTGACCCTCGATGGAACGGCGCCGGCCGGCGTCACCGGCAAGGATCTGGCCCTGGCGGTGATCGGGGTGATCGGTACGGCGGGGGGCACCGGCTGCGTGATCGAATACGCCGGCGAGGCGGTGCGGGCGCTGTCCATGGAAGGCCGCATGACGCTGTGCAACCTGACCATCGAGGCCGGCGCGCGCGCCGGGCTGGTGGCGCCCGATCAGACCACGTTCGACTATATGCGCGGCCGGCCCGCGACGCCGAAGGGCGGGTCCTGGGAAATCGCCCTGGCCCACTGGAAGGCGCTCTATTCCGATGCTGACGCGGTGTTTGACCGCGAGGTCCGCATCGACGCCGCGGCGCTCACGCCCCAGGTCACCTGGGGCACCAGCCCCGAGGACGTGGTGGGGGTGGACGGCGTCGTGCCGGACCCGGAGTCCTTCGCCAGTCCCGGCAAGCGCGCCGCCGCCGCCCGCTCGCTGGAATATATGGGCCTCACCGCCGGCCAGCCCATCGCCGACGCCCGCATCGACCGGGTGTTCATCGGCTCCTGCACCAACAGCCGCATTGAGGACCTGCGCGCCGCCGCCGGGGTGGTGCAAAGGGCGCTCGCCGCCGGCCGCCGGGTCGCCCCCCACGTCAAGGCCATGGTGGTGCCGGGCTCCGGCCTGGTGAAGGCCCAGGCCGAGGACGAGGGCCTGGACACGGTGTTCATCGCCGCAGGCTTCGACTGGCGCGAGCCGGGCTGCTCCATGTGCTTAGGGATGAACCCTGACCGGCTGGAGCCGGGGGAACGCTGCGCCTCCACCTCCAACCGCAACTTCGAAGGCCGCCAGGGCCGCGGCGGGCGCACCCACCTGATGAGCCCGGAGATGGCGGCGGCGTGCGCCATCGCCGGCCATATCGCCGACGTGCGGGCGTATCTCTAGATGAAACCCTTCACCCGCCTCGACGCCCCGGCCGCGCCCCTGCCGCTGGCCAATATCGACACCGACCAGATCATTCCGAAGCAGTTCCTCAAGACGGTGGAGCGCGACGGCCTGGCCAAGGGGCTCTTCTACGATCTGCGGTTCGAGGGCGACGGGCGGCCGAAGCCGGACTTCGTGCTCAACAGGCCGGAGTACAAGGGCGCCGGCGTGCTGATCTGCGGCGACAATTTTGGCTGTGGGTCGAGCCGCGAGCACGCTCCCTGGGCGCTGATGGATTTCGGCATCAGCTGCGTGATCTCCACCAGCTTCGCCGACATTTTCTACAACAATTGCTTCCAGAACGGCCTGCTGCCGGTGGTGCTGAAGGCCGCCGAGGTGCAGGCGTTGATGGACGAGGCCAAGGGCGGCAACCACCTGGTCAGCATCGACCTGGCGGCCCAGACGGTGGTCTCGCCGTCGGGCAAGGTGTTCGCCTTCGAGATCGACCCGACCCGCAAGCACAAGATGCTGAACGGCCTCGACGCCATCGGCGAGACCCTGCAGGCGGCCAAGGCCATCGACGTCTACGAAATGCGCCAGGCCTTGGCGCGCCCCTGGCTGGAGGACGCCCATTGAGCCTGATCGTCGCCGGGACCTATCGGGTCCCGCCTGAGAACCTGGCGGGTATCCGCCCGCATATGGCCACTGTCATCGCCGCCACCCGCGCCGAGGCCGGCTGCCTGGCCTACGCCTTCTCCGAGGACGTGGTGGAGCCCGGGCTGATCCATGTGTTCGAGCGCTGGATCGACCAGGCGGCGCTGGATACGCACTTCAACTCCGCCCACATGAAGGCCTGGGTCGAGGCCCGCGCCGGCTGCGGCCTCTACGACCGGGAGATCTCGGTCTATGGGGTGACGGGGGAACGGAAGGTCTGACGGCCACGGGGGTTTTCGCGTCATGCGCCATGGCCTAGAAACCCCGCAGTCCACCGCTTCGCCGGGATGAGCGGGTTTTGTGACCGACCGACGAGGCCTTGATGACCGACTTGCTTCTGCTGCCCGGCGACGGGATCGGCCCTGAGGTCACGGCCCAGGTGCGCCGGGTGGCCGAGCGGCTGGCGCCCGATCTTTACATCGCCGAGCGGCTGTTCGGCGGCTGCAGCTACGACGCCCACGGCGAACCCCTGACCGCCGATGTGCTGGCCGAGGCCAAGGGGTCGCGCGCGGTGCTGATGGGCGCGGTGGGCGGGCCAAAGTGGGCCGGGGTTCCCCGCGACAAGCGGCCGGAGGCGGGGCTGCTGGCGCTCAGGGCCGGCATGGAGGTGTTCGCCAACCTGCGTCCGGCGCTCTGCTTCCAGCCCCTGGCCGATGCGTCGTCGCTGAAGCGCGAGCTGGTGGAGGGGCTCGACTTCATGATCGTGCGCGAACTCACCGGCGGCATCTATTTCGGCCAGCCGCGGTTCATCGAGGACCTGCCCGGCGGCGGGCGGCGCGCGGTGGACACCCAGGTCTATACGACGGCCGAGATCGAGCGGGTGGCCCGGGTGGCCTTCGAGCTGGCGCGGGGTCGGCGCAACAAGGTCACCAGCGCCGAGAAGTCCAATGTGATGGATTCGGGCTTGCTATGGCGTGAGGTGGTCACCGACCTGCACCGGCGCGACTACGCCGATGTGACCCTGGAGCACATGCTGGCCGACAACGCCGCCATGCAGATCGTCAAGGCCCCCAAGCAGTTCGACGTGATGGTCACCGACAATCTGTTTGGCGACATCCTGTCCGACGTCGCGGCCCAGCTCACCGGCTCCCTGGGCATGCTACCGTCGGCGGCGCTGGGCGAACCCGGCCAGCCCGGCCTCTATGAGCCAATCCACGGCTCGGCGCCGGATATCGCCGGCCGGGGGATCGCCAATCCCCTGGCGGCGATCCTGTCCCTCGAGATGGCGCTGCGCTGGTCGCTGGGCCGCGCCGACCTGGCCGACCGGCTGTTCAAGGCGGTGGAACGCGCCCTGGAGGCTGGCGCGCGCACGCCGGATCTCGGCGGAACCACGACCACCGCCCAGATGGGCGACGCCGTCCTGGCCGAGCTTTAGGAGAGCCCCATGGCCCGCTGGCTGATGAAGTCCGAACCGGTCAAGTACGCCTTCGCCGACCTGGTCCGCGACGGCCGGACCGTCTGGGACGGGGTGCGCAACAACCAGGCGGCGCTGTACCTCAAGGCCATGAAGGTAGGCGACGAGTTCCTGTTCTATCACTCCAACGAGGGCCTGGCGGTGGTGGGCGTGGCCAAGGTGGTGAAGGAGGCCTTCCTGGATCTCTCCGATCCCGCCGGCCGCTATGTGGCCGTGGAGGTGGCGCCGGTCCGGGCGCTGAAGACACCGGTCACCCTGGCCCAGATGAAGGCCGAGCCCAGGCTTGCCGGCATGGCCATGTTCCGCCAGTTCCGGCTGTCGGTCAGCCCGGTCACCGACGCGGAGTGGGCGGTGGTGATGGAGCTGGCGGGGGCGTAGGCCGCCCCAGGGGCCTTGCCATCCGCGCCCCATGAGCGTAGGGGAACGCTCCCTCGATTCAGGAGAAATATGATGGGTTACCGGGTCGCCGTGGTCGGCGCCACGGGCAACGTGGGCCGTGAGATGCTGAGCATCCTGGAGGAACTGGAGTTCCCCGTGGAGAAGATTCACGCCATCGCCAGCCGCAAATCCATCGGCCTGGAGGTCTCCTTCGGCGACCGCGTGCTCAAGTGCGAGGATGTGGAGCAGTTCGACTTCAGCAAGGTCGACCTGGTGCTGATGAGCGTTTCGGGCGCCGTCTCCAAGGTCTGGGCGCCGAAGATCGCCGCGGCGGGGGCCATCGTCATCGACAATTCCTCGGCCTGGCGGATGGACCCCGACGTGCCGCTGATCGTGCCCGAGGTGAACCCGGACGATGTCTCCTACGCCCACAAGAAGAACATCATCGCCAACCCCAACTGCTCCACCGCCCAGCTGGTGGTGGCGCTGAAGCCGCTGCATGACGCCGCCCGGATCAAGCGGGTGGTGGTGGCCACCTATCAGTCGGTGTCCGGGGCCGGCAAGGAGGGCATGGACGAGCTGTTCGACCAGACCAAGAACGTCTTCGTGCTGGGGGCGACGCCGCCGAACAAGTTCCCCAAGCAGATCGCCTTCAACGTCATCCCGTTCATCGGCGAATTCCGCGACGACGGCTACACCGACGAGGAGGCCAAGATGTGGCAGGAGGTCCACAAGATGGTGGACCCGGAGATCAAGCTCACCGTCACCTGCGTGCGGGTGCCGGTGATGGTCGGCCATTCCGAGGCGGTGAACATCGAGTTCCACGGACCCCTGGACGAGGACGAGGCCCGCGACATCCTGCGCGACAGCCCCGGGCTGATCGTCATCGATAAGCGCGACTCCACCGGCTACATGACCCCGAAGGAAGCCCAGGGGGAGTTTCCGGTGTTCGTCAGCCGCATCCGCAAGGACCCCACCGTCGAGCACGGTCTTTCCCTGTGGGTGGTGGCCGACAACCTGCGCAAGGGCGCGGCGCTCAACGCCGTGCAGATCGCCCAGCTACTGGACGAACGCGGCCTGATCAAGACCAAGGCCATCGCCTGAGGGCTCAGAGCGGCTGCAGGCGCAGGCCTGGGGCCGGCTCGCGCAGGGCGCGGACCAGCTGGGCCAGCGGCAGGTCGCCCAGGGCGGCGGCGGCGTCGACCATGTGCATGGCCGCGGCGGCGGCGGCGGCGGCCTCCCGGGGCGCCAGGCCCTGCGCCAGCCCGGCGGCGAACACCGCGGCGGTCAGGTCGCCGGTTCCGTTGGGGGCCTGGGCCCGGCGCGGGTGGGCGTAGAGGCAGCTGTCCGGCCCGTCGAAGAGCATCAGGGCGATCTCGTCCGCCTCGGCCGGGGCCGAGGTGACCAGGGCGCGGACGCCGAGGCGGTCCACGGCGTCGGCGGCGTCGGCGGCGGTGTCGATGGCGCAGCCGGCCAGGTGGCCCAACTCCCAGGCGTTGGGGGTGATCCAATTGGCCTGGGGAACCAGCAGTGTGGCGATCGCCTGGGCGACCTCGGGCGGCACATAGAGGCCCTTGGGGTGGTCGCCGAGGATCGGGTCCACCACCACGGTGACCCGGGGGGCGGCGGCGCGCACCTTGCCGATGGCGTCGGCGGCGACCGCCACCTGGGCGGCGTTGGCGAAATAGCCGCTGATCACCAGGTCGGCGCGGGCGAACAGCCCCTCGGCCTCCAGCCCCTGGATCAGACCGCTGAAGGTTTCAGCTTCAACCACCTGCCCGGCGGCGCCCCTGGCGGGATTGCGGCCGAGAACCACGGTAGGGGCCAGATAGGCCTCGAAGCCCAGGGCGGTGAGGGCCAGTTGCTGGGCCCCGCCGCCAATGCGGTTGGCGGCGACGAAGGAGGAGAAGATCAGCGCGGTGGGCATGGGCCCAAGGTAGCGCGAAATGGGTTCCGTCCGCAGCCTTTTGGCGGGATTAAGCCGAGCTTCGTCGTGGGACCGGTTCCGGTCCCCACCTCTGAACGTCACCCGCGGGCCTGTCCCGCGGGTCCATATCCGCCGACGGTGGCGGGCGGGCCGGGACGGTGGGCTTGAGGCCCAGCAGCTTGCCCAGGCGTTGGATGTGGGCCTCGACGGAGCCTCTGGCGAGGGTTTCCGGCTCGGCGTCGAGGATACGTTCGAGGCGGGCTTCCAGCTCGGCGGTGTCGGCGGGTTCGTGCTCGGTCCAGATCAGCTGCTTGACCCCGGAACGGACGCGGGCCTTGCGGACCTTGGCGCGGGCCTGGTCGTCGCGGCGCATCTGTCGGGCGAGCCTTGCCTGCAGCGCCAGGGTCTGGCGGATCGAGCGGCACATCTGATGCAGGGCGCCGGCGAGTTTGACCTTGCGCTCGGGATTGCGCTCGTCCTCGGCGCAGCGGCTTAAGTCCCGGGCGACGT
>CAXNKO010000108.1:0-6515 GCA_964202685.1 Caulobacterales bacterium | reverse complement strand
GGACGCCGCCGTCGCACAACGCTGCGCCCGCCTGCACGTACCCGATCCCCGCTCCGAGCGGGATGCGCTGATCGCCGCCACGGCGCTGGTCCACGGCATGACCGTGGTCACCCGCAACACCGCCGATTTCACACAGACCGGCGTGCCGCTGCTCAATCCATGGGCTGACCCCCTGGAATGAGACAGGGAAAATAAGGACAGCTCTCGAGTAAGGTGAGCGCCGAATTTAGCCCGGGTCCGTCGCCGCGGCGATGAACAGGCCTTCCGCCTCGGCGCAGAGCCGCTCGTTGTGCCAGAGTTCTATGCGGGCCCGGCGCTTGCGCCCGTCCTCGGCCACCAGCCAGGCGCGGACCCCCAATTCGGTGTCCGCCGGGGTCACCGAGCGGAAGTGGGTCAGCAGCTGCGCGGTGTACGAACGGGGCCGCGCGCCTGAGTTCACCAGCCGCCCCATGACGTCCAGCAACAGCAGCGGAATGGCCCCGCCGTGGGGTTTCTCCGGGCCGAAGCGCTGGCCGAAGGTGACGACGCCGCGCATCGAGCGGTCGTCCTGGGCGATGATCGTCACCGGCGGCGTCAGCGCCCCGCGCCGTTGGATCAGATCGAACCCGCGCGGTTCCGGCTGGCCGGGCGCGCCGGTGGAGGCCGCCTTGATCCTCTGCGTCCAGGCGCGCAGCTCGCCGGCCAGGGCGCGCAGGGTTGGGGCGTCCATCTGCGACTGCGCCACGCCGTCCAGCAGCCCGATCAGGGCGTCGGTCATGTCGTCGTGGGCCAGGGCGTCGTCCATAGGCGTCAGGTCTCTCTAGTCTTACGGTTACGCCCGAAACTGCGCGCCCACGCTACCGGCCCCGCCGTCCGGCGCCCACCCCATTGCGAAGCTGGCGCCCCGTCGCAAGAAATCGATCCTCGGGCGTTAGAGCAGCTACACCCGCGACCCGATCTATGACACCAAGGAAGCGACAAGGAGCACCCCCCATGCTGAACACCCGCGAACTTGGCCGCACGGGCCTGAAGGTCTCCGAAATCGGCTACGGCTGCATGGGCCTCTCCGGCAGCTACGGCTCGGCCGACGAGGCTGAATCCATCGCCACCCTGCATCGGGCGCAGGACCTGGGGGTCACTTTCTTCGATACCGCCGAGGTTTATGGGCCGTTCCACAACGAAGAGCTGATTGGCCGGGCCTTCAAGGGGCGCTGGGACGGTTTGGTCATGGCCACCAAGTTCGGCTGGAAGGTGGAGAACGGTCGAAACCTCGGCGTTCCGGACAGCCGGCCCGAACGCATCCGCCAGGTCGCCGAAGACTGTCTGCGCCGGCTGGGCTGCCCGCGCATCGACCTCTTCTACCAGCACCGGGTGGATCCCACCGTGCCGATCGAGGAGGTGGCCGGGACGGTGGGCGACCTGATCCGGGAAGGCAAGGTCGGCCACTTCGGCCTGTCGGAAGCCGGGCCAAACACCATCCGCCGGGCCCACGCCGTGCAGCCGGTGGCCGCGTTGCAGAGCGAATATTCCCTGTTCGAGCGGGGCCTGGAGACCTCGATCATCCCCACCCTGCGCGAGCTCGGCGTCGGCCTGGCGCCCTTCTCGCCGCTGGGCCGCGGGTTCCTGACCGGCAAGGCGCCGCGGCCCGAGGACCTGTCCCGGGGCGACAACCGCAGCCGCCAGCCGCGGCTGGCGGGGGACCACTATGACGTTAACCTGGCCAAGACCCAGGTCATCCACGAGGTGGCGGCCGAGAAGGGCGCCCAGCCCGGCCAAATCGCGCTCGCCTGGCTGCTGCACAAGGGCCCCGACATCGTCTCCATCCCCGGCACCCGCCGCATCGCCAACCTGGAGCAGAACGTCGGCGCGGCGAACATCACCCTCACCCCCGACGACATCCGCCGTCTGGAGGACGCCATGCCGGTCGGCGCCGCCCAGGGCGAGCGCTACACCCCCGACATGCTCAAGCTCGTGGAGCGCTGACGGCGGCGGCAACGGGCGCCCGGCGCCCTCACATGGCCCGCGCCAGGGTGACCAGGCCGTCGGGGCGGGCGAGCGCCCAGCGGCCCAGTTCGCGGGCCCAGTAGGCTTCGCCGCCGTGGGCCAGGCGCCACTGGTGCAGGGCGCCGGTCAGGTGGTGCAGGTGGAATTCCTGGGTCATGCCGATGGCGCCGTGGATGGCGTGGGCGTGGGCGGCGACCACTTGGGCGGCCTGGCCGGTGCGGATCTTGGCGGCGGCGGCGCGCTGAGGGGAGACCTCGAGCGGCGCGCCCACGAAGGCGGCCTGGGCGGCCATGCGCGCGGCGGTCACCTCCTCGGCCATGATCGCCAGGTTGTGCTGGATGGCCTGGAACTTGGAGATTTCGCGGCCGAACTGCTTGCGGGTGGAGGCGTAGTCCACCGTGGTCGACAGGATCTGCTCCATGGCCCCGGCCATCAGGCCGGGTGTGATGGCGGCGGCCACGGCGCGGGCGTTATTGCCGCTGAGCGCCGCCTCGATGTCGGTAACGGCGGAAGCGGCGGGGGTGTTCAGGCGCGCCACCATGGTCGGGATGACCCCGGCAATCCGCGGCCGGGCGCCGGCGGCCAGCACCAGCGGGAAGAAGTCCTCCAGCGCCAGCGCCGCGCCGCCGTCGTCTTCACTGCGCAGCAGGTCAAGAAAGCCGGATTCCTCCAGGGCCGGCCAGGGATCGCCGGCCGGCAGGGTGTCCAGCAGGCGGACGAATTGTTCGAGGATCAGGTCGTCGCTCATCTCAGTCCCATGCCTCTGGCGATGATGCCGCGCAGGATTTCCCGGGTGCCGCCGCGCAGCGAATAGGACGGGCTCATGGCGGCGGCGTATTGCAGCGCCGCCAAAAGGTCGCCGGGGACCGGGACCTCGACGCTGGCCAGGTGGTCGGTGATCATGCCGGGGATCGTCTGTTCCCAGGTGGTGCCCAGCTCCTTGACCACAGAGGCCTCATTGACCGGGCTTTCGCCGCGGGCCAGCCGGGCGGTAACCGCCAGGGAGAGGTTGCGCAGGGCCGAGACATTGGCCAGCAGCCGGCCGGCCAGCTCCGCCTCGGCGTCGGTGGGCCCCTTGGCGCGGATGAAGTCCAGCCAGGCGTCGATCAGCGCCATGCAGGAATAGATCCGCTCCGGCCCGCTGCGCTCGAAGGCCAGCTCGGCGTTGACCTGGGCCCAGCCCTGGCCCTCCTGGCCGATCAGGGCGTCGGCGGGCAACAGGGCGTTGTCGAAATGCACCTCGGAGAAATGCTCGTCGCCGCTGACGTCGCGGATCGGCCGGGCGGTGACGCCGGGGGTGCGCATGTCGATCAGCAGCTGCGACAGGCCCTTGTTGCGGTCCTCCGGGGTTCCGGAGGTGCGCACCAGGGCGATCATGTAGTGGGCGCGGCTACCGTGGGTGGTCCATATCTTCGAGCCGTTCACCCGCCAGCCTTCGGGGGTGAGGTCGGCGCGGGTGCGCACGCTGGCCAGGTCGGAGCCGGAGTCCGGCTCGCTCATGCCGATGCAGAAGAAGGCCTCGCCGCGGCAGACCTCGGGGACGATCCTGCGCCGCTGATCCTCCGTGCCGAACTTCAGCAGCAACGGCGCGCTCTGCCGCTCGCTGACCCAGTGGCCGGCCACCGGCGCGCCCGCCGCCAGCAGCTCCTCCACCAGCACGAAGCGGGCGAAGTGGCTGCGGCCGCCGCCGCCATATTCCTTCGGCAGGGTCAGGCCCACCCAGCCCTGTGCGGCCAGGGCCTTGGAGAAGCCGGCGTCGAAGCCCATCCAGGAACGGGCCTTTTTCGCCCCCGACATGCCTTTGAGCTGCTCGGCCAGGAAGGCTCGCACCGGCGCGCGCAGCGCCTCGTCCTCCGGCGGGATCGCCGTCAGCTGCATGGTTTCCAGCAAGCTTGCCTCCTCTTCGGACGTGGTGGTCCGCTCACGGAACGAGATGAGCGTCCCTTCTCCCCTCGCGGGAGAAGGTGGCCCCGCAGCGCGGGGTCGGATGAGGGGCCACGCGGCGCTTCAGCCGCGAACCCGACCGCGGCGACCTCGCCGCCTTCGCCGGCTCGAACCCTCATCCGACGCCCCTCCGGGGCGCCACCTTCTCCCGCAAAGGGGAGAAGGCGCCGCTTCGCTTTAAGCCTGCTGCGCCTGCAGCTCGACCTGGCGGGCCCACAGGGCGTCCATGTCCTCATGGTCCGGCTTCGGCAGGTCTACATGCTGGCCGCCGCGGGAGGGCAGCAGCACCACGGCGTTGCCCGGGGTCACCACCGTGCCCCACTGGTTCTCCACCCAGACATCGACGTGGACCTCATTGCGGCCCTCCACCTGCTTCTTGGCCACCACGCGGCCCTTCATCCAGTAGGTGTCGCCGGTGTAGACGAACTTGCGGTGCTGGCAGGAGAGCTTCCACAGCCAGGCATTGTCGCCCATCCAGTTGGTGAGGATGTTGGTCAGGAAGGTCTCGCGCATGGCGCCGTAATCGTAGCTGAGCGGAATGCCCAGTTCGGTGGCCCAGTCCTGCTCCCAGTGCAGGCGCTGCACGGTGTCGGGCACGTTCAGCTTGTTGCGGGTGTACATGCCCGGCACCTTGGCGCGGGTCTTGTAAGAGACCTTGAAGGCGCCGGGCGGGGTGAGCTGCATGCCCCAGCCCACGTGCCAGACCACCAGGTCGGAGGTGCGGAACGGGCCGCGGACGATGGTGGGGATCTCGTCGCCCTCGTGGACGTCCTCGAAATACAGCGGTTGGGCGCCGCGGATGGTCTCGGCGGCGTAGGCCGCGTCAATGTGATCGAGCTGGTCCTGGGTATAGGGCTTGGGCAGCTCATATTCTTTTTTCTTGGCCGCCGAGGCGTGGCGCTCGGCGCGGATCCAGGTGCCGCGGCGCAGGGCGGTGATCTCGCCCTTCTGGTTGCGGTTGATGTAGCCCTGCACCTCGGAGACTGTGCGGCCGGAGAATTTGGAGTTGTCGTTGACCTTGACGCCGATCAGGCCGCCGCGCACGCCGAGGCGGTCGCCCTCATAGAGCGGGCGGTACCACTCGAACTCCATCACCGCCTGATAGGAGCCCAGGCCGATAAGCGGGTCGCCCTTGAGGATCTTCTTCTGCTCGTCGGTGGGGCCGCCGTCGGTCTCGCCCATGGTGTAGTGGAAGTTGGGCGGGCCGATCAGGGCGCCCCAGCGGGTGTCCTTGCCATAGCCCTCCTCGCACCAGAGCGGGTTGTCGTCGCCATAGCCGTAGGCGAAGTGGCGGGCGCCGTCCCAGGTGACGACGAAGTTGTGCGGCGGATTGGGACGCTTGGTGGGGATGCCGATCCGCTGCCGCAGGCGATCGATGCCCGCGTCGGTCAGGATGCCATAGCCGGCGGGGGCGTCGGCGGTCTTTGCGTCGCTCATCGTCAAATCCTCGGGTTCATTTGGGCTGATATCGGGGGCTGCGCGACTTTAGGGATCGGCCCGGATGAATCCAAGGTCAGATCATGCGCCCGTCTATGTCAGTCGCTCACCGCGTAATTCGGTGACAGTGCACTTAATTCGACCGGCGCGTGTCGATGCATCAGGGGATGGCGCGAATTAAGTGCACTGTCGCCGAATTTGTCACCGAATTACCCGCGCCGTCAGGGCGTCGAAGGCGGCCCAGAACAGCGCCCGGCGGTCGTCGGTTTCCTGCAGTATCTCGTGGCGGGCGCCGTCGACGATGAGGTAGCGGGCGTCGGGGAGCAGGCTCGCGGCGCGGGCTTGCGCGGCCACCTCGACGATCTGGTCGCCCTCGGCGGAGCACAGCAGCATCGGCAGGGCGACCTTGGCCAGCCGGCTGGGCCGGGCGAGCTCGGCCATGGCCTGGAAGGCGAAATTCATCCAGCCCCAGGTGACATTGCCCAGCGCCAGATCGGGACAGGCGTGCAGCTGGCGGCGGTGGCGCATATAGCGGGCTTCGTCGTGGGTGAGGCGGTTATCCTCGAAGTGGTCTTCCAGCGGCGCGCCGCCCTGGAGGAAGACATAGCCCTGGCCGCGGCCGATGGCGCAGAGCAGGGCCGCCAGGCCCTCGGCGAGGCGGCGCGGCAGCGGCAACTTCAGGCCCAGCATGGGGGCCGAAAGCACCCCGGCGGCGAACCGGGCCGCCTCGCCCCTGGCCAGGGCCAGCAGGGTGAGGCAGCCACCCATGGAGTGGCCCATGGCGATCCAGGGCCTGGGCAGGCGATCCTCGAAGGCGGCCAGCAGGGCGTGGTAGTCGTCGAGGTAGGGCTGCACGCCGGCGGCGTGGCCCTTCAGCCGGTCGGGCGCCAGGCGCTGGGACAGGCCCTGGCCGCGCCAGTCGTGAACCAGGACGGTGAAGCCGCGGGCTTGCAGTTCGCCGATCACCTCGAAGTATTTCTCGATGGGCTCGGTGCGCCCGCCGCTGAGCACCACCGCGCCGCGGGCCGGGCCCGGGGCGGGAAACAGGGCCGCGCGCAGCCGCGCCCCGCCCGCGCCCCGAAACCACTCGGGTTGGGCGCCCGCAGGGACCGGGGCGCCGGGGGTGTCGATCAGCGGGGCGGCCTCGGCCA
>CAXNKO010000107.1:0-6521 GCA_964202685.1 Caulobacterales bacterium | reverse complement strand
CGATCGCCGCCAGAACCCTCTCCCGCAAATCCAATGACAGAGCTTTCGACATCCCCGCCGGACCTCCAGCACCGGCAGGAAGTCTGAATCAGATCAACGGTGATTTGGGAATCCCGGCCGATTCGGTCAGATCGAACGCCGCTCTAGCGGTAACGCGCACGCTCGCGCCAGGTCCGCGGCGGCCTGGCGCGCCCTCGCGCCGCCAGCGGCGATCACCCCCGCCGGCGCGGCGATCTCAGCCAGGGCCCGCAGCCGCGCCGGCGGGTAGGCGCTGTCCAGCATGACGAACACGCCGCCCATCCGCACCACGGCGAGCATCGCCCAGACCAGCTCCGGTCCGCGCTCGGCGACAATTGCGATCCGGTCGCCCGCCGCGAGTCCCTCGCCGCGCAACCGGCGCGCCAGAGCGGACGACAGCCCATCGAGCTCTCTGTAGGTGATCCGCCTATCCGCGCATCGGATCGCCACCGCGTCCGCGCAGGCCGCGGCGCGGCCGAGAAATCCGTGGACAATGGAATCCACCCCGCCCTCGGGCAGGGGCTCATCCCATGATGGGGTGTCGGCCGTAATATCGGAAGACAAGAGAATGCGCCCCGTCACTTCCCAGAAGTTGGGTCGCCTAACCTCGGCTTCCGTGGAAAATATAGCGGGAACAACAATAAACTCCACACTCACGGTCGGCGTCCGACCCGGCTGATAGATCAAGCTGCAACGCCCTGGCCACGAATCGCCGGATCAGCTAAGGAACGGAGCATGAACGTCGATTCCACCCTGATGGCCGCGGCGGTTTGCATCCTGGCCGCCGTCCTTTCCGTGGCCTGGGCGCTGATGGAGCGCCGCCGGGCCGAGCGGGCCGAAACCCGCGCCCAGGCCCTGGGCGAGGCCGCCGCCGAGGGTCGCGCGCGCCTGCAGGCGCTGGAGGAACAGGCCGCCAGCCAGAGCGAAATCCTGCGCGCCCAGGCGGCGCAGTCGGCCAACGCCGTGGCCGAGGAACTGGTCAAGCGCGCCGACGAAAACTTCCGCAACCGCGAACAGCTGGCCCAGGCGCGCATGGAGGCCCAGCTCAAGCCCGTCGCCGAGACCCTGCTCAAGTTCCAGGAACAGGTGGCCGCGGTCGAGAAGACCCGCGCCGAGGAGACCGGCGGACTGAAGGAGCAGATCGCCCAGCTCTTGGCCGCCTCCACCGCCACCCAGGACGAGGCGCGCAAGCTCTCCGCCGTCTTGCGGCGCGGCGCCGGGGTCCAGGGCCGCTGGGGCGAACAGACCCTGCGCAATGTGCTGGAGGCGGCGGGCCTGGCCAACCGCTACGATTTTTCCGAACAAGTCTCCACCGACACCGACGAGGGCCGCCGTCGCCCCGACGTCACCGTGCGCATGCCGGGCGGCGGGGTGTTCGTGGTCGACGCCAAGTGCTCGCTGACCGCCTTCCTGGAGGCCCAGGAGGCGGCGGAGGATTCCCAGCGCGACGCCTGCCTGGCCCGCCATGCCCAGAGCGTGCGCAGCCACATGATCGGCCTGTCGGCCAAGGCCTATTGGGACCAGTTCGACGCCTCGCCAGACTTCGTGGCCATGTTCGTCCCCGGAGACTCCATCCTCTCTGCGGCGCTGGAGCGGGCCCCCGAACTGATGAGCGAGGCCATGGACCGCCGGGTGGTGATCGTCACCCCGACCACCCTGTTCGCCCTATGCAAGGCGGTGGTCTACGGCTGGCGGGTGGAGGAGCAGGCGGTCAACGCCCGCAAGATCGCCGAGCTGGGCCGTGAACTCTACAAGCGCCTGTCGGTGATGGGCGGCCACGCGGCCTCGGTGGGCAAGGCGCTGGAGGCGGCGGTCGGCCGCTACAACCAGATGGTGGGCTCGCTGGAGACCCAGGTGCTCACCCAGGCCCGGCGCTTCGAGGAGCTGAAGGTCGATCACGAGGGCCGAACGATCGTCGAACTGGCGCCCATCGAAACCGCGGTCCGGCCGCTGGCCAAGCTGACCCCCAATCCGGAGCCCTCGATCCGCATCGTCGCGGCCGAGGAAAACCGCGGCGGCGCCGCGTCATCTTGACGGCGCGGGGCGCGCCCCTTACCTGCCCGCCATGGCGTTACGTGAAATCCGGGTGGTCCCCGACCCCGTGCTGAAACTGAAGTCCCAGCCCGTCGCGGCGGTGGACGACGAGCTGCGCGCCCTGATGGACGACATGCTGGAGACCATGTACGCGGCCCCCGGCATCGGTCTGGCCGCGGTGCAGGTGGGCGTGCCCAAGCGGGTGATCGTCATGGACCTGGCCCGCGAGGAGCCCCGCGAGCCCCGCTACTTTGTCAATCCGGAGATCCTCTGGCGGTCCGAGGAGACCCTGCCCCACGAGGAGGGCTGCCTGTCGGTGCCGGAGATTTTCGACGAGGTGGAGCGTCCGGCCAGGGTGCGGCTGCGCTACCTGGACTACCAGGGCCAGCCGGTGGAGGAGGAGGCCGAGGGCCTCTACGCCGTCTGCATCCAGCATGAGATGGACCACCTGGAAGGCGTGCTGTTCATCGACCACCTGTCACGGCTGAAACGCGAGCAGGCGGTGAAGAAGGTCAAGAAGCAGGTCCGCGCGGCGTAGCCCCGACCTGACGCCGGCCTACCGCTCGCTCGCCGCCGTCACCGCCGCGCCGGCGTCTTCGGCGGTCTGCTCGACCTCCGCCCGAGCCCGGGCCAGATCCTCGTCGCTCGCAACCGTCTTCGCAGCCGGCTTGACCGCCGCGGCGGGGCCCACGGGATCGGGCTTGTCACAGGCGCCCAGCGCCAGGCCCAGGACCGCAATTCCGACGATGATCGATGCTCGCATGCACAGGTTTCCACGGAAGCGCCCAGCCCGCCGCGACCCTACTCCAGGCGCGGCGCTTCCCGCAAAGGCCCAGCGCGGCTAAACGGTCGCCATGCGCCTGGCTTTCCTCGGAACCCCGCCCTTCGCCGCTGCCGTGCTGGAGGCGCTCGCCGCCGCCGGCCATCAGATCGTCGCGGTCTACGCCCAGCCCCCCGCCCCCAGCGGCCGCGGCCAGGCCCTGCGCCCCTCGGCGGTCCACGCCCTGGCCGAGCGGCTGGGCCTGGCCGTGCGCACGCCGGCGTCCATGCGCGAACCGGCCGAGATCGCGGCCTTCGCGGCGCTTGACCTCGACGCCGCCCTGGTGGTGGCCTTCGGTCAGATCCTGCCCGGCGAGGTGCTGGAGGCGCCGCGGCTGGGGGCCTTCAACCTGCACGGCTCGCTGCTGCCGCGCTGGCGCGGCGCGGCCCCCATCCAGCGCGCCATCATGGCCGGCGACACCGTCACCGGCGTGCAGGTGATGCGCATGACCGAGGGCCTGGACGAGGGCCCGGTCCTGGCCACCGCGACGCTGGCCATCGGCCCCGAAGACACCGCCGGAACCCTGCATGACCGCATGGCCGCCGCCGCCGCCGAGCTGGTGGTCCGCACCCTGCCCGCCATCGACAACGGCACGGCCGTCGACACGCCCCAGGCCGAGGCCGGCGTCACCTACGCCAAGAAGATCCGCCCCAGGGAGGCCCGCCTCGACTGGACCCGGCCCGCCGCCGAGATCGACCGCAAGATCCGCGGCCTGTCACCCTTCCCCGGCGCCTGGTTCACCGTCGCATCGGACAAGGGGGAGGTGCGCATCAAGGCGCTGCTGTCGAAGCAGGCCGACGGCGGCGGCGCGCCAGGCGAGCTGCTGGACGATCAATTCACCGTCGGCTGCGGCGCGGGCGCGGTCAGGATCACTCGCGTGCAGCGGGAGGGCCGCAGGCCGCAGGACGCCGCCGACTTCCTGCGCGGCTTTCCGATTCCCGCCGGGGCCCGGCTCGGCTGATGGCCCGTTACCGGCTGACGCTGGAATATGACGGCGGGCCCTACAACGGCTTCCAGGCCCAAGCCGACCAGCCCTCGATCCAGTCGGCCCTGGAGGCCGCCGTGCTGGCCTTCTGCGGCCAGACCCTGCGCGTCCACGCCGCCGGGCGCACGGATTCCGGGGTCCACGCCACCGGCCAGGTGGTCCACATCAACCTGGAAAAGCCCTGGCCGGCCGAGACCGTGCGCAATGCGCTCAACGCCCATCTGCGGCCCCAGCCCATCGTGGTGCTGGCCGCCGCCGTGGCGCCCGACAACTGGCACGCTCGCTTCTCTGCCCGGGAGCGCCGCTACCTCTACCGCATCCTCAACCGGCCGAGCCCGCCGGGTCTCGACCAGGGCCGGGTCTGGCATGTGAAGACGCCGCTGGACGCCCGGGCCATGCACGAGGCGGCCCAGGCCCTGGTGGGCCTGCACGACTTCACCACCTTCCGCGACATCAACTGCCAGGCCAGGTCGCCGGTGAAGACCCTGGACCTGGCCCGGGTCGAGCGGGTTGGAGACGAGGTGCGACTGACCTTCGAGGCCCGCTCCTTCCTGCACCGCCAGGTCCGCTCCATGGCCGGAACCCTGGTGGAGGTGGGCGCCGGTCGCTGGACCGCCGCCCAGGTCCAGGCCGCCCTGGAGGCCCGCAACCGCGCCGCCTGCGGCCCGGTGGCGCCGCCCCAGGGCCTCTATCTCACCGGCGTCGGCTACGAGGATTAGACCGCCGCTTGCCGCCCCCGAGCCGGCTTGGGAAACTGCGCCCCATGACCTCCCAACCGATTCGCTGCGCCTGGCGCGGCTTGGCCGGCGATCCGCTCTATGAGGCCTACCACGACACTGAGTGGGGCGTGCCGGAGTACGACTCCCGCGCGCTGTGGGAAAAGCTGGTGCTCGACGGCTTCCAGGCCGGGCTGGCCTGGATCACCATCCTGCGCAAACGCGAGGCGTTCCGCGCCGCCTTCGCCGGCTTCGATCCCGATGTGGTCGCCCGCTTCGGCGCCGCCGACCGCGCCCGGCTGATGGCCGACGCCGGCATCGTCCGCTCCAACGCCAAGATCGACGCCGCCATCGCCTCGGCCCGCATCTATCTGGACATGCGCGAGGCCGGCGAGGATTTCTCCGCCTTCCTGTGGGGCTTCACCGGCGGCAAGCCGCTGCAGAGCAACCTGGTGGCAGGGGGTGAGTTTCCCGCCCAGACTCCCCTGGCGGTGGAGGTCGCCAAGGCGCTGAAGGCCAGGGGCTTCAAGTTCGTCGGCCCGGTGATCGTCTACGCCTTCATGCAGGCCGTGGGCATGGTCAACGACCATGTGACCGACTGCCACCGCCACCAGCCGATCCGCCAAATGGGCGGCTGATGGCGCGGAGCGGGCCGCACCTGCGCCTGGAGAAGGCCTGCCCGGCCCCGGTCTGCGGCGTCGATGAGGCCGGCCGCGGACCCTGGGCCGGGCCGGTGAGCGCCGGGGCGGTGATCCTCGACCGCCGCCGCATCCCCAAGGGCCTAGACGATTCCAAACGGCTCTCCGCCGGGGCCCGCGACGCCCTGGAGATCCTGATCAAGCAATCCGCCGTCGCCTGGGGGGTTGGCTTCGCCTCGGCGGCGGAGATCGACGCGCTCAACATCCTCCAGGCCACGGGCCTGGCCATGCGCCGGGCGGTGGAGGCCCTGGCCGTCGCCCCGGCCTTCGCCCTGGTGGACGGCAGCTACCGCTTCGCCCTGCCCTGCCCGGTCCAGACCGTGATCGGCGGCGACGGCCTGTCGAAGTCCATCGCCGCCGCCTCCATCCTGGCCAAGACCGCCCGCGACCGGCTGATGGCGGCAATGGACGCCGCCCACCCCGGCTACGGCTTCGCCGCCCACAAGGGCTATGGAACCCGGGTCCATCAGCAGGCGCTCGCCGCCCTCGGCCCCTGCGAACTCCACCGCATGTCCTTCGCCCCCCTGCGGCCCTGGACCGAACCCGCGCCCCGATAGCCGCGGCGTTGCGGTTTTTCGGTGGAACGAGCCCATGCATCGATGGCGTCAAGGGGAATGTGGGACGTTTGTGAAAGCTACGACCGGTTTCACGCATCCGGCGCGTCGCCTCCAGCTCCTCCCCTGCCGCGAAGACGGCGGGGGAGGGGGACCGCCGGCCGCAGCGCCGGGGGGGGAGGGGGCGCGGGGTCCGCAATGCATCGGCCGGCCCCTCCACCACGCCCTCTCGCGGGGCGCGGTCCCCCTCCCCCGTCCTCTGCGGGACGATGGAGGAGCTGGGCGCGACCCGCCGGATGCCGCAAGTTGAGGAATGCTGCGCCTGACTCAACGGCCCCAAATTGACAAACCGTACCGTATGAGGTACATGATTGCGCATACGGTGCGATGTGGCTGATGAACTGAAGCGGATTCCGGCGGCCTTCTATCGTTCCGCCAGCGGCGCCGAACCCGTTCGGGATTGGCTGCGGACCCTACCCCCGGCGGACCGTCGCATCGTTGGCTTCGACATCGCCACGGTGGAATTCGGCTGGCCGGTGGGGATGCCGCTTTGCCGGTCACTCGGCGGCGGATTGTGGGAAGTGCGCTGCGATCTCAGCCAGGGGCGGATAGCCAGGGTGTTGTTCTGCGCCCTGCAGGGGCGAATGGTGCTGCTTCATGCCTTCGTGAAGAAATCCCAGAAGACCCCGCCGCCGG
>CAXNKO010000106.1:0-6550 GCA_964202685.1 Caulobacterales bacterium | reverse complement strand
TGGTGCCGGTGCAGTTCGACTTCCCCACGTTCCTCTCCTGGGACGCCATCGAGCGCGGTTCGCGGTTCCGCGATACCCCTCTGCCCAGCGGCACCAACCCCGGCCCCGGCGGCTCCAAGCTGGTGGGCGGCATGATCCTGCGCGAGCCGGTGGGGGTCATCGCCGCCATCACGCCTTATAATTTCCCCTACTTCCTCAACATCGTGAAGCTGTTTCCGGCGCTGATCACCGGCAACACCGTGGTGCTGAAGCCGTCGCCGTTCACGCCGTTCTCGGCGCTGATCATCGCCGAGGTTGCGGCCGAGCTGAACTTCCCCAAGGGGGTCATCAACATCGTCACCGGCGGCAAGGAGGTGGGCGAGATGATGACCACCGACCCGCGCATCGACCTGATCACCTTCACCGGGTCGGACGTGGTGGCCTCGGCGATCGCCGCCCAGGCGGCGCCGACGCTGAAGCGGCTGCACTTCGAGCTGGGCGGCAAGTCGGCGCTGATCATCCGCAGCGACGCCGACCTGGGCCAGGCGGTGGCGGCCGGCATGGGCTATCTGACCCACTGCGGCCAGGGCTGCGTGCTCACCACCCGGCATCTGGTGCACAATTCGATCCGCAAGGCCTATGTGGCGGCCATGGCCGAGGGCCACCGGGCGATGAAGATCGGCAACCCGGCCGACGCCTCGGTGACCCTGGGCCCGTTGATCCGTGAGGCGCAGCGCGCTCGCACCGAGCACTATGTGGCCGAGGGGCTGAAGTCGGGCGCCACCCTGGTCACCGGCGGCAAGCGGCCGGCGGGCTTCGACAAGGGCTTCTTCTATGAGCCGACCCTGTTCGACAACGTCGACAACCGTTCGACCATCGCCCAGGAAGAGGTGTTCGGTCCCATCGGGGTGGTGATCGGCTTCGACACCGACGCCGAGGCCGTGGATATGGCCAATGACTCCGCCTACGGCCTGGGCGGGGCGATCTGGTCGGCGGACCTGGGCGCGGCCTACGACATGGCCGCCGCCATTCGCACCGGCCAGGTCAATATCAACGGTGGCGGGTCGGCGCCGGGCTCGCCGTTCATGGGCCCGTTCGGCGGCTACAAGCGCTCCGGCATCGGCCGCGAATGGGGCGACGAGGGACTGAACGCCTATACCGAGCTGAAGAACATCACCTATCGGCAGCTCTGATCGCGCTTCGGGGCCGTCGGGCGCAACCGCGTGGGTGAGGTCTATATCGACGCCGACGCCTGCCCGGTGAAGGACGAGGTCTACAAGGTCGCCGGCCGCTACGGCCTGAAGACCTGGGTGGTGTCCAACAGCTTCATGATGGTCCCGGTTTCGCCGCTGGTGGAACGGGTGATCGTCGAGGCGGGCCCCGATGTGGCTGACGACTGGATCGCTGACCGGGCCGGGCCGGGGGATGTGGTGGTGACCAACGACATCCCCCTGGCCGACCGGGCGCTGCGGGCCGGCGCCCAGGCCCTGGCTCCCAACGGGCGGCCGTTCACCGCCGACTTCATCGGCGGGGCCCTGGCCCAGCGGGCGCTGATGGAGCACCTGCGCTCCACCGGCGAGGGGCTGGGCGGCCCGGCGCCGTTCAGCCGCGCCGACCGCTCGAAGTTTCTCCAGGCTCTGGACGGTTTGATCGTGCGCAGCCGGCGCGCGGGGAAGTAAGGTTGCAGCGGCTCGGGTTACAGCTCGGGCCCTTCCCGGATAAGCTGACCCACCTACCGCTCATCCCGGCGATGCGCCCATAGGCGGCAGGTTTAGCGATCCTTCTCCCTGGAGGGAGAAGGACGCTGGTTGGCTAACGTACCTCCTATGGGCGAACGCCGGGGTGAGCGGTGTGGGAACCTGATGCAATCGAAACGGAAACCGCGCTAGGTTGCCGGCGTTTCTTCAGGGAGATCGCATATGCGGGTTTGGGGATTGGCGACGGCGGTGCTGACGCTCGCGCTGACAGGATGCGGCGAGCCTCGCAAGGCGGCGGAAACCGCCGGCGGCGCGGAGCCGCCCGCAGCCCCCACCGCGGCGGAGAAGGCCGCGACCCTGGCCGCCCTGCCCGCCCCCTACAACACCGCCGATCTCGCCGCCGGCGAGGCCGGTTTCGGCATTTGCCGCTCCTGCCACACCATCAATCCCGGCGGGGCCAGATTGACCGGCCCCAACCTCTACGGTGTGTTCGGGCGCAAGGCCGGTTCCGCACCGGGCTTCGCCTATTCGGAAGCGGTCAAGAGCGCCGGCTTCGTGTGGGATCTGCATCACCTCGACACCTGGCTGGCCAACCCGGCGACCTTCCTGCCGGGCACGAAAATGAGCTTCCGCGGCTATGACGACGCCAAGGACCGCACCAACGTCATCGCCTATCTGGCGGTGGAGACCAATTATAAGCCGCCGGCCAAATAACTCGGTTAAAGTGTGATTTACCAAATAAACTACCTTGACGGGTTGTTCGTCCGGGCGCAGATTTCCTTTCGCCGGTGGCTTGTCCCCCCAGCTTGCCGGCGTGGCTGGTCCGACAACCCGGGCCTCGGCGTCACAACGAGGCCCGTGCGGCGCGACCAGACACACGACTTGATCGCCTCCCCTCCCCGCAGGAGGGGGGGCGGTCTCTCTCCGGAAGGCGGCTATTCGGCGGCGTTGGCGACGCTGATCTTTTCGTGCGCCTCGAAGTCCTCGATGCGCCGGGCGGTGGCTTGCGGCGACTTGGTGAACCGGGCCAGCAGGTTGTAGAACACCGGCACCACGAACAGGGTGATCATGGTGGTGAAGATCGCGCCGAAGAAGATCACCACGCCGATGGTCCTGCGGCTCTCGCCCCCCGCCCCGCCCCAGAAGATCAGCGGCAGGGCGCCGGCCGCGGCGGAAATCGAGGTCATGATGATCGGGCGCAGCCGGAGCGCGGCGGCCTCGATCACCGCCGCGCGGATTTCGCGGCCCTGATCGCGCAACTGGTTGGCGAACTCGACGATCAGGATGCCGTTCTTGGCGGCGATACCGACCAGGATGATCATGCCGATCTGGCTGTAGGTGTTGATGCTGGACCCGGCGATCAGCAGGCCGAACAGACCGCCCAGGGCGGCCACGGGCACGGTGAGCATGATCACCGCCGGGTGGATCCAACTCTCGAACTGCGCCGCAAGCACCAGGAACACCAACAGCAGAGCCAGGCCGAAGGCGTAACCCACCGTGCCGGTGGCCTGTTTGAAGTCGCGCGCCGCGCCGCCCCATTTGACGATCAGGCCGGGCGGTTGCCTGGCGATCTCCGTTTCGAAGAAACCGATCGCCTCGCCCATGGTGTAGCCGGGATTGAGCTGGGCGCTGAGCGTGATCGAGCGCAATCGATCGACCCGGGCCCGGTCCGGGGTGTCGCCGCGCACCTCGGTGGTCACCACCGCGCTTAAGGGAACCATGGCGCCGGACGCCGCGCGGACATAGAGGCGCGACAGGTCCTGCTCGGTCTGGCGGCGCGAGCGCTCGGTCTGCAGCAGCACATCATATTCCTGGCCACCCTTGATGTAGGTGGTGACCCTGCGGGATCCGAACATGGTCTCCAGGGCGCGCCCGACGGTCTGGGCCGAGACCCCCATGGCGGCGGCCTTCTCCCGGTCGATGTGCACCAGCACCCGCGGGCTGGTCGGCTCATAGTTGAGCCGCGCCCGCGACAGGTTCGGGTTCGCCTGCGCCGCCGCAAGCAGGGGAGCGATTTGCCGGGCGATCTGCGGATAGTCGTCGCCCAGCAGCACCAGGTCCACGCCGCCGCCGCCGCCGCCTGGCCCGGTCTGCAATCCCGACTGTGGAATGGCGATTGCACGAATGGCGGTGATGGACGCCATCTCGCGGTTCAGCGCCGCGGCCAGCGATTGGGTGGTCACCCCCTTCGGCCTATCGGCGTCTGGCAACGAGACGTTGCCGAACCCGCTGTTGTAGGCATTGTTGAAGAACCCCGGCAGGGCGACCATGTAGCGGTAAACTTCACCTTTTTGTCGATGTGGCTCGAATATCTGCTCCAGCTTGAGGACTGCCGGCAGCATGTAGTCATACCCTGCCCCCTCGGGGCCGGAAGTGTTGATCATCATCCGCCCGCGGTCCTCCGGCGGGGTCAACTCCTTGGGCAGCGTCACGAACAGGCCAACCGCGCAGGCGGCCATCACCGCCACCATCAGGCTTGAGGCGACCGAGGCGGAGGTTCGACCGAGCAGGCCGTCAAGCGAGGCCCGGTAGGACTCTCGCAACCCGCGCATGGCCGCGTCGATCTTGTGCGCGATCCAGCCGCCGCCGCTGGCCGGGCGCAGCAGCTTGGAGGCCAGCATGGGAGAGAGGCTGAGCGCCAGCAGGGCCGAGAAGGCGATGGCCGCGGCCACCGACACCGCCAGCTCCACGAACAGCTTGCCGATGAACCCCGGCAGGAACATCAGCGGCGCGAACACCGTGATCAGCACCAGGGTGGTGGCGACCACGGCGAAAAACACCTGCCGCGCGCCGCGTTGGGCGGCAACCACCGGCGGTTCGCCCTCGTCGATGCGCCGCTGGATATTCTCCACCACCACGATGGCGTCATCGACCACCAGGCCGATGGCCAGCACCAGGGCCAGCAGGGTGAGCAGGTTGATGGAGAATCCGAACGCCGCCAGCACGATGAAGGTGGAGAGGATGCAGATCGGCGCCACCACCGTGGGAATCAGCGCGGCGCGGACCGTGCCGAGGAACAGGAAGTTCACCAGGGCCACCATGACCAGTGAGATACCCATGGTGATCCAGACCTCCTGGATCGCGTGGCCGGTGAACTCGGTGAAGTCCACCGCGATCATCAGCTTTGCGCCCTTGGGAAGGGTCGGGTTTATCTCCGCGATCGCCGCGCGCACGCCCTTGGAGATTTCCAGGTCGTTGGCCTGGGACTGGCGATGGATCCGCATGCCGATCTGGTCGACGCCATTGATGCGGAACATTCGGCGGTGGTCGTCGGGGCCCTCCTCGATTCGGGCGATATCGCCAAGCCTGGCCACGTAGGCCGCCGACGTCGCGGCCGTGGCGACACTGGGGGTCGTGCCCTGGGCGGCGCCAGCGCCGGCCGCGGTCCCGCCGACGGCGGCGGTCGATCCGCCAGGCCCGGCGCCGGGCTGGGTGGCGCCGCGGATTGGAATCGGCAGCTTGGCGAACTCGGCGGGGCTGGAATAGCCGCGGGCGACGCGGATGGTGAAGTCCTTGGCCTGGGTTTCCAGCGCCCCGGCCGGCAGCTCCAGGTTCTGGCTGTTCAGGGCGCCTTCCACATCCTCCACGGTGATGCCCCGCGAGGCCATGGCGTCCGGGTTCAGCCAGATGCGCATGGTGTAGGCCTGGGAGCCCTGCAGCCCCACCTGAGCGACCCCCGGCACGACCGAGAACCGCTCGACGAGATAGCGTTCGGCGTAGTCGGACAGCTCGATCCGGCTCATGGTCGGCGAATTCAGCGCCAAAATCACGATCGGGAAGCCGTCGGCGTTGGCCTTGGTGATCTGCGGCGCTTCCGCCTGTTCCGGCAGAGTGCTCACCACCCGGCTTACCGCGTCGCGGACATCGTTGGCCGCATCCTCCAGGCCTCGGTCGAGCTTGAAGGAGATCTGGATGCGCGAGGAGCCGTCCCGCGAGGTGGAATTCACCCGATCGACACCCTGGATGCCGGCGATCTGGCGTTCAATGACCTGGGTGATGCGCTCCTCGACCACCTCTGCGGAGGCGCCGCGATAGGCGGTGAACACCGCCACAATGGGCGGATCGACGCTGGGCAGCTCGCGCACCGCCAGGGTCACGAACGACGCCAGACCCACAACGCAAAGGATGATCGCGGCCACGGCCGCGAAGACAGGTCTGCGGACGGAGATGTCCGAGAGCATCATGACGGCGCGCGCGCCTCCCGCTGAAGCCCGTCCGCCAGTCCGCCACCCGGCGGCCGCGGCCCGATCACCCGCACCGGCTGGCCGGGCGACACCTTGTTGAGTCCGTCGGCGATCACCTTATCGCCGGCCTCGACGCCCTCAAGCAGCTCCACGAAGCCGTCCTGCCGGATGCCGGTAAGCACCGGCCGCTGCTCGGCCATGGCCATCGGGCCGTTGGCGCGCAGCACATAGACGAAGGCTGAATCACCCTGCACCGCCAGGGCGGATTCCGGCACCGACAGCCCCTGGCGCTGGCCGCGGGAAATCGCCACCCGCACCATCATGCCCGGCTTCAGCCGCCCCCCCGGGTTGCCGAACTCCGCCCGCGCGGTCACCGCCCGGGTGCGCTCATCGACGCGGGTGTCGATGCGCGCGATCCGCCCGGGAATCGCCGCGCCCGGATAGGCGTCCACCGTGGCGGTGATCGCCTGGCCCTCGCGGATCTGGGCGAGATAGCGCTCGGGCACGGGAAAATCGACCCGGATGGCGGACACATCGTCAAGGGTCACGATGGGCGCGCCCGGGTTGACCAGCGCGCCGGGCGCCACGTCCGAAAGCCCGACGACGCCGGAGAACGGCGCGCGGATCATGCGGTCGTTCTGGCGCGCCCGGGCCGCGGCGACATCGGCCGTGGCGGAGAGGTACAGCGCC
>CAXNKO010000105.1:0-6564 GCA_964202685.1 Caulobacterales bacterium | reverse complement strand
CGACCCACTTGGCGGTGGTGTTCGACCATGCCGAGAAGACCTTCCGCAACGATCTCTACCCCCTGTACAAGGCCCACCGGCCGCCGGCGCCGGAGGACCTGATCCCCCAGTTCCCGCTGGTGCGCCAGGCGACCAACGCCTTTGGCGTGCCGGCCCTCGAACAGCCCGGCTACGAGGCCGACGACCTGATCGCGGCCTATGCCTGCGCGGTGCGCGACGCCGGCGGCGAGGTGGTGATCATCTCCTCCGACAAGGACCTGATGCAGCTGGTGGGACCGCGGGTGTCGATGCTGGACACCATGAAGAACCTCCGCATCGGCCATGACCAGGTGGTGGAGAAGTTCGGGGTCGGACCGGACCGGGTGGTGGATGTCCAGGCCCTGTGCGGCGATGCGGTGGACAATGTGCCGGGCGCGCCGGGCATCGGCATCAAGACCGCCTCGGCGCTGATCAATGAGTACGGCGACCTGGACACCCTGTTGGCGCGGGCCGGCGAGATCAAGCAGCCGAAGCGCCGCGAGACCCTGATCGAATTCGCCGATCAGATCCGCCTGTCGCGGGAGCTGGTGCGGCTGGACTGCGCCACGCCGCTGCCGACCCCGATCGAAGAGTTGATCGCCGACGCCCCTGACCCGGCGGCCCTGGCCAGCTTCCTCGACGCCATGGAGTTCCGCACCCTGGCCCGGCGAGTCGCCGAGGCGCTGGGGGGCGCTGTGGCGCCCGGGGGCTCGGCGCCGGGCGAGCGTCCGGCGCCGGCCCAGGGGCCCATCGACACCTCGTCCTACGCCTGCGTGCGCGACGAGGCCGCCCTGGACGCCTGGATCGAACGGTGCCGCGCCGCCGGGGTGATCGCCTTTGACACCGAGACCGACGCCCTGTCGTCGGCCAACGCCGGCCTGGTGGGCGTCTCCCTGGCGGTGGCGGCGGGCCAGGCCTGCTACATCCCCCTGGCCCACGAGGGGCCGGAGGGCCTGGCCCTGGAGGCGCCGGCGGACTTGACCCAGATCCCGCTGGCCACGGCGATCGCCAAGCTGAAGCCGCTGCTGGAGGACCCCTCAATCCTAAAGGTGGCGCAGAACGCCAAATACGATCTGGCGGTGCTGTCCCGCTATGGGGTGCGGGTGGCGCCCATCGAGGACACCATGCTGATCTCCTATGTGCTGGAGGCGGGCCTGCACGGCCACGGCATGGATGAGCTCTCGGAGCTTTGGCTTGGCCATACCCCCATCGCCTTCAAACAGGTGGCCGGGACCGGCAAGGCCCAGAAGAGCTTCAAACAGGTGGGTCTCGCCGAGGCGACCAGCTATGCCGCCGAGGACGCCGACGTCACCCTGCGGCTCTACGAGCAGCTGCGGCCCCGGCTGGCGGCCGAGGGCCTGCTGACGGTCTACGAGACCCTGGAGCGGCCGCTGCCGCCCGTGCTGGCGGACATGGAGTGCGCCGGCATCCGCATCGACCCGGATCGCCTGCGCCAGCTCAGCCACGAATTCTCCCTGCGCATGACCGAGCTGGAAGCCCAGGCCCACGCCCTGGCCGGGCGGCCGTTCAATCTGGGATCGCCCAAGCAGATCGGCGAGGTGCTGTACGGCGAGATGGGTATGTCCAGCGGGCGCAAGACCGGCGGCGGGGCGGCCTCCACCGACGCCTCGGTGCTGGAGGAGCTGGCCGCCCAGGGCCACGCCCTGCCCCGGGTGCTATTGGACTGGCGGCAGCTGTCCAAGCTCAAGGGCACCTATACCGACAACCTCACCGCGGCGGTGGCCGGGCGCACCGGCCGGGTCCACACCTCGTTTTCGCTGGCGTCGACCACCACCGGGCGGCTGTCGTCGTCGGACCCCAATCTGCAGAACATCCCGGTGCGCACCGAGGAGGGGCGCAAGATCCGCCAGGCCTTCATCGCCGAACCCGGCCATGTGCTGATCAGCGCCGATTACAGCCAGATCGAGCTGCGCCTGCTGGCCCACATCGGCGACATCCCGCAGCTGAAGCGGGCCTTCCTGGACGGTCAGGACATCCACGCCATGACCGCGTCGGAGATGTTCGGCGTGCCGGTGGAGGGCATGCCCGGCGAGACCCGCCGGCGGGCCAAGGCGATCAACTTCGGCATCATCTACGGCATCTCGGCCTTCGGCCTCGCCAACCAGCTGTCGATCCCCCAGGACGAGGCGGCGGCCTATATCCGCACCTACTTCGAGCGCTTCCCGGGCATCCGCGGCTACATGGACCAGGCCAAGGAGATGGTCCGCGCCCAGGGGTTCGTCACCACCATCTTCGGCCGCAAGGTCAATATCCCCGCCGTGCGCGGCAAGACCCCGGCCGAGCGCGCCTTCGCCGACCGGGCGGCGATCAACGCTCCGATCCAGGGCGCCGCCGCCGACGTGATCCGCAGGGCGATGATCCGCATGCCGGCGGCGCTCGCCGCCGAGGGGCTGACCGCGCGGATGCTGCTGCAGGTGCACGACGAACTGGTGTTCGAGGCCCCCGCCGCCGAGGCCGACGCGGTGATCGCCGTGGCCAAGCGGGTGATGGGCCGCGCGGCCGAGCCGGTGGTGGCGCTGTCCGTGCCCCTGGTGGTGGAGGCCCGCGCCGCGGCGAACTGGGACGAGGCGCATTGAGGGTATCCACATGGGCCTGGTGAGCGGCAAGACGGCGCTGGTGACCGGGGGCGCCTCGGGGATCGGCCGGGCGACGGCGTTGCTGCTGGCCCGGGAGGGAGCGGCCGGCGTGCTAGTGGCGGACCTGAACCTGGCGGGCGCCCGGGCTGTCGCCGCCGAGATCGAGGCGGGTGGCGGGGTGGCCATCGCCGTCGCCGTCGATGTCCGCGACCAGGACCAGGTGCGCGCGATGGTCGCCCAGGCGGTGGCCCGGTTCGGGCGGCTGGACGGCGCGGTCAACTGCGCTGGGGTGGCGCCGATCGGGGCGCCGTTCGCCGATCTCACCGACGCGTATTGGGAAACCAATATCGCCATCAATCTCACCGGCCTGCGCCACTGCATGACCCATGAGATCCGCGCCATGCGTGTCGCCGGCGGGTCGATCGTCAACATCGCCTCCGGCGCCGGCCTGGAAGGGGTGGAGCTGCGCGGCGGCTATGTGGCGGCCAAGCACGGGGTGGTGGGGGCCACCAAGACCGCGGCCATCGACCACGCCAAGGAGGGCGTCCGCGTCAACGCCCTGTGCCCGGGGCTGATCCTGACGCCGATGACCGAGGCGGGGGTGGCGAGTGGACGGCTGGACATTGACCGGCTCTGCCCGATGGGCCGGGCGGGCCAGCCGGAGGAAGTGGCCGAGGCCGCCGTCTGGCTGTGCTCGGATCGGGCCTCCTTCGTCACCGGCGCGGCCATTCCGGTCGATGGCGGCCACATCGCATGGTGAGTCTGATGATTGAGCCCCTGCCCGACCATGGCCTGGAACTGCGCTCGAAGATGACCCGGGCTGGCGAACTGGAGCTATCCCTGGCGCAGGTTCCGATTCCGGCCCTGCAGCCGGGCCAGGTGCTGGTGCGGGTCGAGGCGGCGCCGCTGAACCCCTCGGACCTGCTGCTGATGCTGGGGCCGGCGGACTTGGCGGCGGCGCGGTTGGGCGGAACCGCCGAACGGCCGGTGGTCACCGCGCCGCTGCCCGCCCGGGCGCTGCTGAAGCAGGCGGCGCGCCTCGACCGGTCGGTGTCGGTGGGCAAGTAGGGCGCCGGCGTGGTGGTGGCGGCGGGCCAGGCGTCGCGCCATTTGCTCGGCCGCACCGTGGCGGCCGCCGTGGGCGGCATGTTCACCCGCTACCGGGTGGTCAAGGCGGCCAACTGCCTGGTGATGCCCGACGATGTCACGCCGGCGGAGGCCGCTTCGGCGATCGTCAATCCGATGACCGCCCTGGCCATGGTGGGGACGCTGCGACTGGATGGCCATCGGGGGCTGGTCCACACCGCGGCGGCCTCGCAGCTGGGCCAGATGCTGAACCGGATCTGTCTGGCCGATGGCGTCGAACTGGTGAACATCGTGCGCCGACCCGAGCAGGCGGCCCTGCTGCGGGCCCAGGGCGCGCGGCACGTTTGCGACACCAGCGCCGCAAGCTTCGAAGCGGACCTGGTCCGCAGCCTGATCGAGACCGGGGCCACCCTGGCCTTCGACGCCATCGGCGGCGGACCCGTGGCGGGCCAGATCCTGTCGGCCATGGAAACCGCGGCGAACGCCGGGGCGGCAGGCTTCAACCGCTATGGCTCGGCGACCCTGAAGCAGGTCTATGTGTACGGCTTCCTCAACCCGGGCCCGACGACCTTCACCCGCGACTTCGGCTTCGCCTGGAGCCTGGCCGGATGGATCCTGCCGATGTTCACGTCGCGGATCGACGCGGCGGAAACCGAGCGTCTGCGCGCCCGCGTGATCGCCGAGCTTCGCAGCACATTCGCCAGCCGTTACACCCGGGAAATTTCCTTTCACCAGGCCCTGCGGCCCGAGATCATCGCCGCCTACGCCGCCCAGGCCACCGGCGAAAAGTTCCTGCTGCGACCGCACAAGGCCGAATTTTGACCGAAATGTGGCTACTTGGTTTCGCCGCCGCCCAAATGGGCTATGATTCGGCAGGTCCTACTCAGTCCAACCCGAGCGGGACCAACCGGTCGGGTCTCGCCCCCAGCTTGGCCCGGCCGGCGCCGGGTTTGGAGCGTGGCAGCCTGAAGTGGAATCCGGTTCAGGCGCACGTCACGCTCTACACTTTAGAAGATCAGTCTTTCATGATCGCCCCGGCGAACTCGATCACGCACATCTTCTCCCATTTCGCATGGGGCCCGCAGGCGACGCCGGCCGCCTGATAGTTGCGCCCGAAGATGTCGCGGCGATGGCCGCGGTTCGGCACGCCGGCGTCAACCACCAGCTGGCGGACAACGTCGCGCGCGGTCGGCTGACCGTAGGAAATCGCTTCGGCGGCCAGGCCGGCATAGACGCCGTTGGCCTGCAGCCGCTTGCCGAACGCCCCCGAGCGGCCGTGGCCGACCTTGCCGCGCGGTCCCTGAGATTCCACGTGATCGGCGGCCGCAGCGGCGAGCCGCGGATTGTGGGTCAAGGCCGCCAGCCGCGGTTGGCGCATCAGGAACTCGACCGCGTCCGCCAGCGCTGCGGGGTCGTCATGGCCGCGCTCGCCGTAACTCACCTTGGTGCGCAGCAATTCGCGCGCGTAGCGGGAGGGATTGGCCCGCGCCTGATTGATTTCGGACAGCACTTCCGCCTCGAAGCGGTCGGCCAGGGCCGGCCCGGCGGACCCGACCAGCATGAGGCCCGCAAGGAGGGCCGGCAGGATCGCGCGCATCAGCGGAAACTCGTACAAATCGTGGCCCCCCATTGAAACTAGCACACCAGGCTTAACCGCCTGTTCTCGCGCCGCCATGACGGAGAACATT
The DNA here is from genome assembly GCA_964202685.1 of Caulobacterales bacterium. Lineage (GTDB taxonomy): Bacteria > Pseudomonadota > Alphaproteobacteria > Caulobacterales > Caulobacteraceae > Phenylobacterium. The sequence continues at coordinate 1,175 of CAXNKO010000105.1, read as the reverse complement.
CGAATCCTGTGCATTGGAGCGGCCCAGGATCGGGGTTATCCTGGCGAAAATATGTTGAGGAGGCGCGCTATGGCACTCAGCCTGAATGTGAACGGCAAGCAGCGGACGCTGGATGTCGATCCGGACATGCCGCTGCTCTGGGCCCTGCGTGACACCCTGGGGATCACCGGCCCCAAATACGGCTGCGGGGTCGGCGCCTGCGGGGCCTGCACGGTGCACCTGGACGGCCAGCCGATGCGCGCCTGCCAGACGCCGGTGTCGGCGGTGGGCGCCGCCAGAGTAACCACCATCGAGGGCGTGGGCGCCACGGCGACCGGCAAGCGCGTGCAGCAGGCCTGGATGGATCTCGACGTGGCCCAGTGCGGCTACTGCCAGCCGGGCCAGATCATGTCGGCTGCCGCCTTGCTGGCGCAGACGCCGAAGCCCAGCGACGACGAGATCGACGCGGCCATGAACGGCAACCTCTGCCGCTGCGCCACCTACATCCGCATCCGGGCCGCCATCAAGCGCGCCTCCGGGCAGAAGGAGGTCTGAGCCATGACCCTCCATGTTCCCTCCCGCCGCGGTTTCATCCAGGCCAGCGTCTCCGCCGGCGGCCTGCTGATCGCCTTCCAGCTGCCGCCCGCCGCGCGCGCGGCGGAGAGCCGGGCCACCGCGCTCGGCGCCTTCGTGCGCATCGCCCCCGACGGGATTGTCACCATCATGTCCAAGAACCCCGACATGGGTCAGGGGGTGGGCACTTCGCTGCCGATGATCATCGCCGAGGAACTGGACGTGGCCTGGGAGAACGTCAGCATCGAGCAGGCGCCCAACGACGAGAAATCCTTCGGCCGGCAGATGTCGGGGGGCAGCCGCTCGACACCCGCCAATTTTGACGACCTGCGCCGGGTGGGCGCCGTGGCCCGGGCCATGCTGGTCCAGGCCGCCGCCCTGGCCTGGAACTGCCCGGCCGGCGAATGCGCAACGGCGCCCGGCAAGGTGATCCACAAGGCCACCGGACGCACCGCCGCCTATGGCCCGCTGGCCCTGCAGTGCGCCGCGGTGGCGACGCCCGATCCCAAGGCTGTGCCGCTCAAGGACCCGAAGACCTATCGAATCCTCGGCAAGCCTACGGCCCAGTATCTGACGCCGGAGATCGTCGCCGGCGCGCCGCTGTTCGGCATCGATGTGCGCCG
>CAXNKO010000104.1:0-6582 GCA_964202685.1 Caulobacterales bacterium | reverse complement strand
GCGCCAACCCGAGGCGGCGGTGATGCCCCCGTCCACCGGTATGGTCACCCCGGTGACGAAGGACGACCGCGGCGAGGCCAGGAAGGCCACCACGTCGCCGGCCTCCTCGATGGAGGCCATCCGCGCCAGGGGCACATGCAGGTCGCGCTTGGCCAGGCTGTCCGGATCGGTGGGCATGAAACCGGCCAGGCCCGGGGTGGCGATGTGGTCGGGGGCGATGCAGTTGACCCGGATGCCGTCGGCCGACAATTCCAAGGCCAGGGTTTTGGTGAGCTCGACCATGGCCGCCTTGCAGGCGGCGTAGATGCTCACCCCCGGCGCGGCGCGCAGGGCCTCGGTGGAGGCGACGTTGACGATGGCGCCCCCGGCCCCGCCCTGGCGCATCCAGCCCACTGTGGCGTGGGTGGCGGCCAGCATGCTGGTCAAGTTGAAATCGATCAGCCGGCGCCAGTTCTGCGGGGTCTGGTCCATGAACGGCCGGAATTTCACCCCGCCCAGGTTGTTGACCAGGATGTCGATGCGGCCCAGCGTCTCGCCGGCCTGCCGGATCGCGGCCTGACCCGCGTCAGGGTCGGACATGTCGGCGGCGACGAACACCGCGCGGCGGCCCCAGCCTTGCAGTTCCTCCACCAGCCGCCGGCCGTTGGCCTCGTGGATGTCGCAGATGGCGATGTCGGCGCCAAGCCTGGCCAGCTGTCGCGCGCTGCCCTCGCCGATGCCGGCCGCGCCGGCGGTGATCACCGCGACCTTGCCCTCAAGCTCATTCATGTCAGCGCCCGTTCAGTCGATGGCCCGGTACCAGGCGGTGGACATGGTGGTCAGGTCCAGAGCTGGTGACAGCGGTGTGCGGTTGGCGTTGCCGGCGCCCAGCGCCGCCTGGGTGGCCGCCAGATCGTCGGTCTCGATCTCGTAGTAATGCATATAGCGGCTGGGCTGCTTCGGATTGGCCGCGTCCTCCATGGCGTTCTGGAAGCGCGCGCAGCGCTTGAAGCCCTGGGTCTGCAGCACCTCGGGAATGTGGTGGTCATTGAGCCAGGCGTTGAGGGCGCCGTCCTGGCCCTCCACCGGGTTCACGTGGATCAGGAACACATATTTGGCCATGGGGCGCGCCTCTGCTCGCTCAGCTCAATTGTAGGAGGTGCCGGCGACGTCGGCGAGGCCGCCGCCGTGGCTGGGGGGATTGAGGAAGGCGCGGCCGCCATCGACGATCAGCACCCCGCCCGAGGTGTAGGTGCTGGCTTCGGAGACATAATAGACCACCGCCCCGGCGATGTCGGCCGGCTCGCCGATGCGCTTCATGGGGATGTTGTCGATCATCGCCGCGCGGACGTTCTCGTCGGTGAGGGTGGAGTCCGAGGAGAAGCTGCGGACCAGGCCCGGCGCCACGCAGTTGACCCGGATGTTGTCGCCCACGAACTCGTCGGCCAGGTTGCGCGCCATGTGGGCGAGGCCGGCCTTGGCCACCGAATAGGCCATCACCAGCGGCGAGGCGCCGTGGCCAGCCTCGGAGCCGATCAGCACGATGGCGCCGCCGCCGCGGGCCTTCATGCTGGGCCGCACCGCCTGGCAGAGGCGGAAGTTGTGGTGAATGTTGCGGGTCAGGATCCGGTCGAACAGCTCCGGCGGCGTGTCGTTGGACGGGCCGATATAGGGCAGGATGGCGGCGTTGCAGACCAAGATGTCGATGCCGCCCCAGACCGCGGCGGCCTTGTCAGCCAGACCCTGCATGTCCTCCAGCCGGTCCAGGTCGAAGGCGATGCCATGGGCGATTTTCGCGCCCTTGCCATAGGTCTTGTTGAGCTCCTCGGCCAGGGCGTCGCAAGCGGCCTGGTCGCGGCTGGCGACCACCAGTTTGGCGCCCTGGGCGGCGATCGCCTGGGCGATACCCAGGCCGATCCCCTTGGTGGCGCCGGTGACGATGGCCACTTTTCCGGTCAGGTCAAACATCGACATCGTGCGGTTTCCTCGGTGTGTGATTTCGTTACCCATCTCGCTGACGCCTGTTGACCCGTCGGTCAAGCGCCCAGCATGCTCCGAGCGGCGACCGAAGCGCCCGCGGGAGAGGATCTGATGAAAGTCGGCATCAACAACATCTCCATGAAGGCCGCTGAGATGGTGGCCGGCGCGGTGCTGGCCGAGGAACTGGGTTACGACTCGGTGTGGTACGGCGAGCATTTCCTGCTGCCGCGCCACACGGTGGTCCGGGTGCAGCCGCAGCCCTATGGGCCGCAGGAGTTCTTCGACGTCTTCGCCCTGCTGGCGGGGCTGGCGGGCAAGACCTCGCGCATCCGGCTGGGCACCGGCATCGTCATGCTGCCCCTGCGGCCGCCGGTGCTGGCGGCGCGGCAGATGCTGGCCGTGGACCACATCTCCAGGGGCCGGTTGGACGTGGCCGTGGGCCTGGGCTGGAGCCAGGACGAGTACGACGCCGCCGGCATCCCCATGCAGGGCCGCGGTGCGCGGATGGACGAGCAGATGGAGCTGATCAACAAGTTCTTCCAGCCCGGCGACACCCAGCACGAAGGCCGCTTCTACAAGGTGGCGCTGACCCCCTTCGACCCCAAGCCGATCCAGCAACCCCGCCCGCCGTTCCTGGTCGGCGGCGCCAGCGAGGCGGCGTTGCGCCGGGCGGCGCGCTGGGACGGCTGGTATGGGGTGGTGGACACCGTCGATGAGTTCAAGCGCGACCGCGACCGCATCGAGGCCTATCGGCGCGAATATGGCCGCGAGAACCAACCGTTCGAATATGTGCTGGTCTTCCACCAGGGGCTGAGTTGCGCCGGCGCGCCCTCGCGGGAAATGATCGAGGCCTTCCTGGCCGCCGGCGCCCACCGCGTGGTGGCGACGCCGTGGGCCTATGACCACGACAACGCCCTGCCCCGGATCGCCGAATATGCCCGGGAGATCGGGTTGGCGGGGTGAGCGCCGGCTTGCAGCGTGATCGGAGTCGCAGCTCTTGTTCTCGGTCACGCGCCGTAGTACCTATCCCCATAGGATTGGGATAATTTGGAAACGCCCTCTGAACATGAGCTCGCCTACCTGCTGGATTACGACGGCGCCCGCTACCTGTTCGACGAGGGCTATTGGGTGAAGATCGAAGTGCGACAGATCGCGCCGACAACCGAGCGTCCGCATGGACTGTCCTATAGCCTGACCCTGCATGATCCCGAGGGCAAATGGCTGTTGGGCTTCGACAACGCCCACGGCGTGGCTGCCCGGGGCGGGCGATACAAGGCCAGGCCCGCCGCGAACGATCATTGGCATCGAACCGGATCCGACCAGGGCCGACCCTATGGGTTCCGGTCCGCGTTCGAACCGGTCTCGGACTTCCTGTCGGAGGCCGAACGGGTCCTGAGAGGCCGGGGTGTGTCGGCGGTGATGATTGATAGGAAAGGAAAAATCGATGCTGGCGACAAGCCCCAAGGTCCAGAACTGGACGGCTTTCAAGAACGATCTGCTGACGGCCGCCAAGGGGGGTGGCTCCCCCAAGGGCGCAGGCGGGCTGGTCGTGGAAAGCGTCGATGCCTTGATGCGTCTGCTCACGCCTGAGAACCGGGAGTTGCTGCGGATCATCCGTGACGAGCGGCCGGTGTCCGTCGCGGCCCTGGCGCGGCGCACCCATCGGGCTGAACCGAATCTCGCCCGCACGCTGGGCAAGCTCGAAGCTGCGGGCCTGGTGGAAATCCGCCGCGAAGCTAGGCGGCGCGTTCCGGTGTCCCTGGCGCGGGTCTTTCGGGTTGAAGTCGATCCATTCGGGCCGAATGACCGGATCGAGGTCGCCTGAACGGGCGGCGCCATCCGCCGACGATCGAACCACGCAACATCTCTTGTATCGGCGATATTCCAGAGGACGACAAACCCATGAGCGGCAAGGTGATCGTGGTGACCGGGGCGGCCTCCGGCATCGGAGCGGCGACGGCGCGGATGCTGACCCTGGCCGGCGATGAGGTCCATGGCCTCGACGTGCGCCCGACCCCGGCCGACGCGGGCCGCTATCTCGCCTGCGACATCGGCGATCCCCAGGCCATCGACGCCGCGGTCGCCGGGTTGCCGGGGACCATCGACGCCCTTATCAATGTGGCCGCCGTGCCGGGGCCCACCCCCGAGGAACTGGTCATGCGGGTGAATTTCCTCGGCCTGCGCCACATCACCAGCCGGCTGTTCGGCCGCATCGCCCCGGGGGGCTCGATCGTCAATGTGGCCTCGGTGGCCGGCCGGGAATGGCAGCGCCGCGCCGAGGTGGTGCTGGGGCTGGTGGAGACCGCCGACTTCGACGCTGGCCTGGAATGGTGCCGGGCCAACGCCGGCCGCTGGGCCAAGGACCCCTACACCTTCTCCAAACAGTGCGTCACCGCCTATTCCCTGCGGACCGCCCGGGCGGCGCGGGAGGCCGGGCTGCGCTGCAACGCCGTCAGTCCGGGCAGCGTCGAGACCCGGCTGAGCCCATCATTCCGGGCGCAGATGGGCGCCCAGTTCGACTGGAACAACGACCAGATGGGCCGACAGGCGCGGCCGGAGGAGATCGCCGAGGTGATCGCTTTCGTCGCCAAGGGCCCCTGCGGCTGGCTGAACGGCGCCGACATCATCGTCGATGGCGGGCTGGTGGCCGGGGTGGCGACCGGCGCCATCGACACCTCCGGCTCGCCCGCCGCCCTGGCTCGGGCGGCGCGCCAGGCCGGGGGGTAGGCGACCGAAGCCCTACTCCACCGCCTCGGCCTTGCGTTCCACCGACACGCCGCTGTCCAGGGGCCGATTGCGTTCGACCTCCTGATCGAAGATGCGCTGGACGTCCTTCTCGCCCGCCTTGGGCAGCGCCGCGGCCTTGTCGCGGGTGGGCAGCAGCACGATGGCCTCGCCGGGGCTGGTGATGGTGCCCCACTGGTTCTGCACCCAGATCTCCAGCCGCACCTCGGCCCCGGCCTCGGTGATGGCCTTGTCCTTGACCCGGCCCTTCACCCAGTAGGTGTCGCCCTGGTAGACGAACTTGCGGTGCTGGCAGCTGAGTTTCCACAGCCAGCCGTCGTCGCCCATCCAGTTGGTGACCAGATTGGTGAGGATGGCCTCGCGGATGGCGCCGTAGTCGTAGCTGATCGGGATGCCCAGCTGGTTGGCCCATTCCTTTTCCCAGTGCAGCCGCTGGACGGTGTCGGGCACATTCAGCGCATTGGGGGTGAACAGGCCCGGCACCTTGGCGCGCACATCGTAGGACAGCTTGAACGCGCCGGGCGGGGTGATCCCCATGCCGACGCCCGCGTGCCAGACCACGATGTCGGTGGTGCGCAGTGGACCGCGCACGATGGTCTGCAACTCCTCGCCGGGCTGCACATCCTCCCAGTAACGGGTCTCGGCCCCGCGGATGGTCTCGGCGGCGTAGGTGGCGTCGATCTCGGCCAGCTGTTCGGGGCTGTAGGGCTGGGGCAGCTCATAGGTCTTCTTGCGCTCGGCCGAGGCGTGCCGCTCGGCGCGGATCCAGGTGCCGCGGCGCAGCACCACCGTCTCGCCCTTCTGGTTGCGCATCACCCAGGCGCGCATCTCGCCCACCGTGCTGCCGGAAAAGGCGCTGTTGGCCTTGGGGACCACCCCCACCAGGGCGCAGCTGGAGGTCAGGTGGTCGCCCTCGCGCACCGGCGCCGACCACTCGAACTCCTGCACCGCCTGATAGGACCCGAGCCCCGCCAGGGGATCGCCCCGCAGGGCCGCCTTCTGCTCCGGGCTCGGCGCCGGCGCGCCTTTCTCGCCCATGCTGGTCACGAACATCGGCGGGGCGATCAGGCCGCCCCAGCGGGTCGTCTTGGCGTAGGCCCGGTCGCTCCACAGGCGATTGCCGTCGCCATAGCCGTTGGCCATGTGGCGGAAGGCGTCCATGTGGCCCTCATAATTGTGCGGCGGGGTGGCGTCGTCGTACTGGATCCCCAGCTGCTGGCGCAGCCGGTCCACGCCCGTGTCGCTGAGCATGCCGTAGGTCGATTTCGGGTCCTGGGTTGCGGCCATTTCAAATTCCTTCTGCTCGGCGCCGCGCGGCGGCTTCGTCCAATAGGATTTCAGAAGCCGCCGCTCCGCAAGTGGCGGCGTCGCGAAGTCACCCCTGGCGGCTCGACAGCGGCGGGCGGATTGCGCCAAGTTGGCCGGCATCAACTGGAACGGGGACGGCGGGTGAGCGAGGCGACGGACGCGACGGACGTGGACGCCAGGGTGCGGGCGTTCCTGGACCGCTACGCCGCTCCCAACGCCTGCGCGGCGCAGCTGCTGTGCGATCGCCACGATCCGGCCGCGGTCGCCTACACCATCGTGAGCCCGGACGGCGGGTCTGATATCCTCACCTACGGCGCACTCCGCGACGACTCCGAGCGCCTGTCCCGGGCCCTCGCCGGGCTGGGGATCGGGGCGGGCGACCGGGTCGCCACCTTGATGGGCAAGAGCCGGGCCTTCCTGGTGACGGTGATGGCGATCTGGCGGCTGGGGGCAGTGCATGTGCCGCTGTTCACCGCCTTCGCCCCGCCGGCCATCGCGCTGCGCCTGAACGCCAGTCGCTGCCGTCTGGTGGTGTGCGACCCCGGCCAGCGGGCGAAGCTTGCGCCGTCC
>CAXNKO010000103.1:0-6621 GCA_964202685.1 Caulobacterales bacterium | reverse complement strand
GCTGATAGATGCTGTTCAGCCGCGCCGCGATCAGCCGCGAGAACGGGTGGGTCCGCGCATTGGCCTCACTGAGGATCCGCGCCTTGCGGGCCGGATCGCGCAGGGCCGCCACCCGCTCCGGCAGCGGCAGATGGTCCACCTCGTCATAGCTGGGCCGGCCGCCGAACGGATGGTTCGACTGCAGGCCGACCAGCACCCCGGTGGGGCGGCCGGAAATCTGCGGATAGACCTGGGCGCCGCCCTGCACCGCCTGCAGCGACAACGCCATCAGTTCGCGCCATAGCTCTGGCGCGGAGTCCACCTGGGTGAGTGCGAAGGTCACCGGCCGGCCGATGGCCGCCGACAGCCGGCACATCCAGTCGACCTCCTTGGCCGGCGCGACAATGTCCTCGCCGGAGGCGCCCGCCGGGGCCAGTTCGACGATCCCGTGGCCGGCCTCCTGCAACGCCGCGCCGATCCCGAACAGCTCCGCCTCGGCGGCGAAGGTGCCGGGCACCGGGCGGCCGTCCAGAGCCCGGTGGGTGATGGTGCGCGAGGTGGAGAAGCCGAAGGCGCCGGCGTCCAGCGCCTCGCGGACGATGGTCTTCATCTGGGCGATGTCGGCGGGGGTCGCCGGCTCGTTCTGGGCGCCGCGATCGCCCATCACATAGGCGCGCACCGGCCCATGGGGCGCCAGCGCGCCGATGTCCACGGCCCGCGGCATGGTCTCAAGGGCGTCGAGGTACTGCGGAAAGGTCTCCCAGTCCCATTTGATCCCGGCGGTCAGCGCCGCGCCGGGAATATCCTCCACCCCCTCCATCAGTTCGATCAGCCAGGCCTCGGACCCGGGCTTTACCGGCGCGAAGCCGACGCCGCAGCTGCCCATGATCAGGGTGGTCACCCCGTGCAGGGTGGAGGGCTCCAGCAGCGGATCCCAGGTCGCCTGGCCGTCATAGTGGCTGTGGATGTCCACGAACCCCGGGGTGACGATCAGGCCGGTGGCGTCGATGGTCTCGCGCGCCTCGCCGGCCAGGGCGGGGCCGACCGCGGCGATGCGGCCGCCCTGGATGGCCACGTCGGCGTCGAACGGCGCGGCTCCCGAGCCATCCACCACGGATCCATTGCGGACGATCAGATCGTACATGTCAGGCCTCTGTCTCAATGCGGCGGCGCGCAGGTTGGCGCAGACGCCGCCAAGTCGCAACGCAAACGCTTCGTCTCAGCGGGTCAGCAGCAGCGAGCCGGCGATCGGGCCGCCGCCGCTGGCCACCACGGCCACGTCCAGCTTGGCCTTCTTCACCTGCCGCGCACCGGCCTCGCGGCGCATCTGCAGCACCGCCTCATGCAGCACCCAGTAGCCGTGCATGCGCCCCGCCGAGAGCTGGCCGCCATAGGTGTTGAGCGGCATCTCCCCGTCCAGGGCGATCCGTTTCGCCCCTTCCACGAAGGGGCCGGCCTCGCCGTCCTTGCAGATGCCCAGCGCCTCCAGCCAGGCGAAGGTCAGGAAGGTGAAGCCGTCATAGAGCTGGGCCATGTCGATGTCGGCCGGCTTCAGGTCGGTCTTGGCCCACATCTCGGCGGCGGCGTCGACGGAGGCCATCTTCGGGTAGTCGGGACGCATGGTCCAGCCGCCGGCGCCGTCGGTGCCGCCGAACGCCTCGATCCGCATCGGCGTCTTCGGGCAGTCGCCGGCGTAATCGGCATGAGAGACCACCACCGCGATGGAGCCGTCGATGGGCACGTCGCAGTCATAGAGCCCGAACGGCGTCGAGATCATCCGCGCGGCCATGTAGTCGTCCAGGCTCATGGGGTCGCGATAGACCGCCAGCGGATTGAGCGCGGCGTTGCGGCGGCTGTTCACCGCCAGCCAGCCCAGCTGCTCCTTCTTGGTGCCATAGAGGTGCATGTGGCGGCGGCAGTGCATGGCCAACCAGTGGGGGGCGGCATAGCCGTGATAGGCGATCAGCTGCGGCATGTCGGCCATGCCGATGGGCGAGCGCGCCTCGGCCACCGGGCGCGGCGCCGGCGAGGCGAAGGCCTGCAGCGGCGCGCCGCCATCGGCGGTGAGCACGCTGCCGTCCATCATCTGCACGGTGCGATAGACCAGCACATGCCGGGCCGCGCCGGTGCGCGCGGCTTCCGCCGCCGCCATCACCGGGGACAACAGGCCGCCGCGGTCGTAACCGCCGCCCTTGTAGCGGGGCTCGATGCCCAGGGACCGGCAGGCCTCGTCCAGGGGGGTCTCGCCCATGGTGGAGACCCCGTCGATGTCGGCTGGCGTCAGGCCGGCGTCTGCGATGGCCGCCAGCGAGGACTGGCGGGTGAGGTCAAGGCCCGCGACCCCGGTCTTGCGGCCGATCTGGGAAATTCCGATTCCGGAGATGATCGGCCGGGCGGTGGAAACAGGGCTCATGGAGTCTCCGGAAAGCGGGCGTCGTTGACGACGGCGCGGATTGGCTTACGAAACCGGACGATAGTTAGACCGAACGGGGCCATCCAATCCATGACCGATTCACTGACCAGCCCCGCCCCGCGCATGCTGGCGCTGCTGCCGCCGGGAAATCGCAGCTTCTGGACCAGTGGCAAGGACGGCCGTCTCAGCCTGTTGCGCGACCGCGCCACCGGCCGCTGGATCCACCCGTTCTGGAACGTGGCAGACGACGACCCGGGCGTCTCCATTGAGCCGGTGAGCGGCAAGGGGACGGTGTTCACCTGCACCATCAACCGCCACACCTACAACCCGATGGCCCCGCCGCCCTATGTCATCGCCATGGTGCAGCTGCCGGAGCAGGAGGACCTGCGGATCGCCACCAACATCGTCAATTGCGCTCCCGAGGACGTGGAAATCGGCATGCCGGTGCGGGTTGCGTTCCAGACCCAGGGGGAATTCTTCGTCCCGGTGTTCGAACCCGACCGCTGACCGCATGGGGGAGCCGATGACGGACAGGCGAAACCTGCTGGCCGGCGCACTTGGCGTCGTCGCGTGTCCGTCCGCGACCGGCGCTGCGGTGAAACCGGAGATCATCGGCGAGGGATTCCAGTTTCCAGAGGGTCCCGTGGCCTTTCCTGACGGTTCGCTGGTGTTCGTCGAGGTTGCGCGCGGGACGTTGACGCGGCTCTGGGGCGGTGGCCGCAGCGAGGTGGTGGCCAATCTCGGCGGCGGGCCGAACGGCGCTTCCCTTGGACCGGACGGGGCTATCTACGTCTGCAACAACGGCGGGCTGAAGCCCGTCCCGCAGCCAGACGGCCGAATTCTACTTACCGCCGAGCTGTCCAGTGACTATTCGGGCGGCCGTATCGAGCGGGTCGATCTGGCGAGCCGCAAAGTCGAGCGCCTCTACAGCGAGGCCGGGCGACAGGGTCTGCGCGGCCCCAACGACCTGGTGTTTGACCGCACCGGCGGCTTCTGGTTCAGCGACTTCGGCAAGGCGGAGGGCCTCCGGCGGGATTTTTCGGCGCTCTACTATGCGCGCGCCGACGGCTCCCGGATCGCTGTGGCGGTCCCGAATGGGCTGTCCTTCAACGGTATCGGCCTGTCGCCGGACGAGACGACCGTCTATGTCGCCGATACCTACAGCGCCCGGCTGTGGGCCTACGATCTGGAGTCGCCGGGCATGATCCGCAAGGCTTCCGACGGGTCCCCGGCGCGCCGGCTGGCGGCCACGATCCCCGGGGATATCCATATCGACGGCCTCTCCATGACGGCTTCAGGCGCCGCTGTGGTGGCGACGATCGGACGCGGATTGACCAGTGTGAAGCCCGATGGGTCGATGCAGCTGACGCCGCTGTCCGAAACCCTGGTCAACGACCTTTGTTTCGGCGGGTCCGACCGCCGCGACGTCTATGTGACGCTGCCCCGGCTTGGTGCGATCGGGCGGCTGCGTTGGCCGGAGCCTGGGCGGGCGCTGAATTTCAATCCGTACTGACCGGAGGCGATGCGGCCCTTCCCAGGGCGCGCAGGTTCGCCTCATGGCGCGCCTCGTCGATGCGGTAGAAATAGAGGCAGGCCGCCGCGGCTGCATAGAGGACGATGACGGCGGGGACATAGAGCCAGGCCAGATCGTGCAGCAGCGCCTCCGGCACCTCGCCCCGCCGGGCGTTCTGCGGGAAGTGCACGATCGCCAGGATCGTGCCGGACATGAAGACGCCAACCCCCGAGACGATCTTCTTGAACAGCTGGTCGGCGGAATTGATCAGGCCCTCCGAGCGGCGGCCGGTCTTCACCTCCGAGTCTTCGACCACGTCGGCCAGCATGGAGGTGATCATCACCAGGGTCAGGATGGTCACCCCGGAACTGAAGATGGTGTCGATGAACATGATGGTGAACAGCAGGTCCGTGCCGTTGGCCGGCATCAGGCCAAACAGGCGCAGCAGCACGGGGCCGACCCCGGCCAGGGTCGAGACGATGACGAAGGTGATAGCGGTGTTGCGCTTGCCGATCCGGGCCGCGACCACGGGCGCGATGAACACCCCGGCGACAGTGGCGATCAGCGTTCCGGTGGCCAGCAGGGCCAGCTGGCCCTGGGTGAATTCCCAGAAGTAGAGCTTCATGTAGAGGTCCAGCCCCGAGCGCACCGCCATGGCTAGGTAGAACAGCAGTCCGCCGACCGCCACGGCGATGAAGGCGCGGTTGCTCAAGGTGGCGCCCACCTCGCGCGCCATCCCCCGGAAGGTGATCTTTCGTCTGGGGGGAGCCGAGAGATAAGGAATGCGGTGATGGGTGCCAAACGACGCGGCCAGCACGAAGAACACGATCACCCCGGCCGCAGTCAGGCTGTAGCCCAGGTAGCCCTGGCGATCGAGCAGTCCACCGGAGCCGTCCGGATTGGCCTTCAGGAACACCTGGTAGGCCAGGATCTGCACCAACGCGCCGGCCAGGGTGCCGAACAGCGAGCGCATGGCGAAGATGCGCGTGCGCAGCTTGTAGTCCTGGGTCAGTTCCGGCAGCAGCGAGACCGAAGGCAGTTCGAAGAAGGTGTCGAAGAACCGCAGCGTCAGCAGGCAGATCAGCATGTAGGCGAACATCTGCGCCCCCTGCCACCCGGCCGGCGGGTTGAAGATGGCCACAAAGGCCAGCGCCATGGGCAAGGCCGCGGCGTACATGAACGGGTGCCTGCGCCCCCAGCGGGAGCGGAAGTTGTCGGAGATCTGGCCCACCAGCGGATCGAAGAGCCCGTCGCAGATCAGGGCGACGGCCATGGCGGTGGCCACCACCTGCGGCGGCACGCCGATCACCTGATTGTAGAACAGCAGGAAGAACAGCTGTACGCCGCTCGCCTTCACCGCGTTCGGGATCGCCCCGGAGGCATAGATCAGCTGGGTGCGGAACTTCAACGGCGGCGGGCGGGCGGCCCCCGGACCCTGATCGTTCAAGGTGTTGCCTCCCGGCGGGCGTCGTCCCGCGGCGTTCAGCCGGGGTTACCAGTTGGACCACAGGTCGCGCCGGCAGGTTAGGGAAATGTCCCTGGGTGCGGCAAGTCCGCCCGCCGCCCTGTTGAAGTTGCTGCAAATGCTGTAAATCGCTCGGCTTGCGGCGTGATCGGGCGGCGACTTCAAACGCTGGCGGCGCAGGTCGGTCCAGCGGACATTAGAACCGCGGACGGTGAGGGAGGACGCGATGAGCGCATCGAGGTCAGGCTTGGCGGCGCAGCCGGCCATCGTCGCCCGGCAGGACTGCGACGGCGTGGTCAAGTCCGCGCGCCGGGTGCTGGAAATCCTGGAGTTCTTCGACGACATGCAGCGGCCGGCGACGGTGATGGAGGTCGCCGGCGCCCTGGACTATCCGCAATCCAGCACCTCGGCCCTGCTGCGCAGCCTGGCGCGGCTGGGCTACCTCAACCACGACCCCCACGCGCGAACCTATGTCTCGTCGGTGCGCACGGCGCTACTCGGCAGCTGGGTCAATGCGGAGTTCGTCCGCGGCGGGCCGGTCATCGAGATGATGCACGAGCTCAACCGACGCACCGGCGACAATGTGGTGCTCGCCGTGCGCAACGGTCTGCAATGCCAGTATGTCCACGTCCTGCAGGCGCTGAATCCGGCCCGCACCCATCTGACCCTCGGCACGGTGCGCGGCCTGGCTAACTCCGGCGCCGGCCGCGCCCTGCTGAGCTCGATGCCCGACCGCGATATCGTCCGGCTGGTGATGCGCGTCAACGCCGAGGCCAAGACTGATGCGGCCATCGTGGCCCTGCCGGACCTGATGAGCGCGATCCGCGAAATCCGCGACACCGGCTATTCGTTCAGCACCGACACCGTGACCCCCGGCGGCGGCATCCTCGCCGCGCCCCTGCCGATGCGGGCGGGCGGTCAGGTGATGGTGGTGGGCATCGGCGGCTGCTCCGCGGCCCTGCGCGGCCGCAAGTCCCAGCTGGTCGATATCCTGCTGTCGACCATCGAACGGCACTTCGGACCCGGCGGGGCGGAGCCGCGGCGGGCGTCGGCCTAGACCAGCCGCGCCCAGACCTCCTCGGCCTTGCAGCCGACAAACCGGCTGGCCAGGCGATCGCGCCAATAGGCCGTCGAGCCGAACGCGTCGCGCCAGGCGATCAGCCGCCGGGTGCGGAAATTCAGCGGATATTCGCGGGTGAAGCCGATGGCGCCGTGGGTCTGGTGGGCCAGCCAGCGGGCGGTGTCCACCGC
>CAXNKO010000102.1:0-6624 GCA_964202685.1 Caulobacterales bacterium | reverse complement strand
TGATCGTCCGTTCCGGCCTGGCGTTCGAGCCCCGGCGCTGGGCGCTGAGCGTGGCGGCGCTGGCGGGGGCCGGTGGGGCGGCCGCGGGCATTTTCAGTCATTCCATTCCGTTCGCCCTGGCCGGGGCGCTTGGCGCCGGCGTCGCGGTCCCGGTGACCGCGTTGAAAATGATCGCCGCACGGCGCGAGAAGGCGCTGGGCCACCAGCTGCCCCAGGCGCTGGACATCATCGTGCGCAGTCTCGAGGCCGGCCACCCGGTGCCCACCGCCATCGCCCTGGTCGGCCGGGAGATGGCCGATCCGATCGGTTCGGAGTTCGGCATGACCGGCGACGAGATCGCCTATGGCGCCACCCTCGGGCAGGCGGTGGAGCGGATGTCCGATCGCTGCCAGCATCCCGACGTGGACCTGTTCGCCGCCACTATCCGGCTGCAGGAGCGCTCCGGCGGCAACCTGACCGGCCTGTTGAAATTGAACGCGGAAACCGTGCGCGAGCGCCACAAGATGCGCCTGAAGATCCGCGCCGCATCCTCCGAGGGCCGCGCTTCGGCGATGATCCTCACCGGGGCGCCGTTCATCGCCGGCCTGTTCCTGCACCTGTCCTCACCGGGGTTCTACGGCGATGTCATCGATGAGCCGTTCATTCAGCAGGGCCTGATGGCCCTAGGGGTGTGGATGTTCATCGGCAACCTGATCATGCGCCGCATGATCGACATGCGGATCTGAGCCATGACCCCGGCAAGTCCACAGCAGATAGCGATAATCGTCGGTGTGATCCTGTTGTCCACCGCCGGGTTGGGCGGCCTGTACGCCCTGGCGGGAGAGGTGCGGCTGCGGCTGCTGCGCCGCAGCCGATTCGCCCTGGCGCCGACGCAATCGGTGCTGATCGAACCATCGGGCGGTGTGGGTGAAACCCTGAAAAAGACCTTTGAACGCATCGGCCATCACACCGCCGTGCGGGATCCCGCCAAGCTTTCGGTGCTGCGTAACAAATTGATTCAGGCTGGTTTTTTCAGCCGCGAGGCGCCGGTAATCTATCTGGGCGCACGGGCTGCCGCCCTGGTGGCCGCGACGATCGCTACGCTGATGACCCTGCCGCTGATCGTCAAAGGCGGCGGACCGCTCGGCGTGGCGGTGGCGGGGAGTTTCGCCCTGGCGGCGCTGTTGGGTCCCGACCAGCTGCTGCGCCTGCGCCGGCAAGCCCGGGAGCGAGAGTACGCCGACGGCTTTCCGGACCTGTTGGATCTGCTGGTGGCCTCGGTGGAGGCGGGCCTCAGCCTCGACGCGGCGGTGAACCGCTGCACCGACGAACTCGCCCGGCGCTATCCGAACCTGGTCATCCACCTGCGCTTCCTGGTGCTGGAGCTGCGCGCCGGCCGGCCGCGCAAGGATGCCTGGTCGAGTTTCGCCGACCGGCTCGGCATCGACGACGCCCGGGCCTTCGCCACCATGCTGCGCCAGGCCGAGGACATGGGCACCAGCCTGGGCGAAACCCTGACGGTGTTTTCCCGCGACATGCGCGCCAAACGCATGCTGCGCGCCGAGGAAAAGGCCCTGGCCCTGCCGGCGAAACTGACCATCCCGCTTATCATGTTCATCTTTCCCTGCCTGATCGGCGTGCTGCTGCTGCCGACGGTGCAGCGGATGAAAATGGTCTTCCCGAACTAGGTTTCCGAGGTCCTCGTCCAGGCGCGCAGTCCTGCCGTGATTGCGGGGCGCCCAAAGGCGACAGAATTGTGTATTAGAGTTCAAACCTTGAACCATGACCCGCTCACGCGTCCTCGCGCTGCGCCGGCCAGGGAGCCGACGTTTACATGCTCGATGCAATCGACAAGCCTGGCGTTCCCACCCCTGCGCCCCTGCTGCCCACCACCGGACGTTCCGCGGCGAGTCTGACCCCGGTGGGCTGGTCGCGCGAGTGCGAGGTCGCCGGCGACCTGGACCGGGACGGCCGTCCCGACCTGGCGCTGATCCGGGTGGCGCCCGATGGCGGCCACCGGATGCTGGCCGCTGGCCGTGGCACGCCGCAGGGTTTCCGCAAGATCGGCGAGGCCGCCCTGCCGCTGGGTCCGGCCCAGCCCGCCGTGCTCAGCATCAACGACAAGGGCGTGCTCATCGTCGAGGACGAGATCGGCGGCGAAACCGCCATCCGCGCCACCTATCGCTTCCGCTATGAGGCCCAGAGCGGCCGGGTGCGGCTGGCGGGACTCGACGCGGTGCATTTCAGCCGCGCCGACAGACACGACGTGACCCGGGTCTCGATCAACTTCGCCACCGGCGAGCGGGTCGACCAGATCGACAAGCTCGAGGCCGACGGCAGCTTCGCCCCGCAGAAGGCGCGCCGCCGCAAGGGCCGGCCGGCGGTGCTCTACATGGAGAGCACCCCCAACCCGGCGACGGTGCTGGGCCTCAAGCTGGCCTGACCCGAAATAGGCTCACGCCTCGTTGGTGAAGATCACCGTCCCCGAGGCGCCGAACATGCCGCCCACCCCGTGGCAGACGGAGTTCTTCGCCCCCTTGATCTGGGCCGGGGCAACGCCGCGCATTTGCCGCACGCTCTCTTGCAGGGCGTACATGCCGTACATGCCCGAGTGCATGTAGGAGAGGCCGCCGCCATTGGTGTTGAGCGGCAGCTTGCCGCCGATGGCGGTGTGGCCCTCGGCGATGAACGCCGCGGCCTCGCCCTTGCCGACGAAACCCAGGTCCTCAAGGCCGTAGAGCGGCAGGTGGGCGAAGGCGTCGTAGATCATCAGGTGATCCACATCGGCGTGGCGCAAGCCGGCGGTCTCGAACGCCTGCTTGCCGGAAACCCGGAAGGCGCTGGAGGAGGTGAAGTCGGCCATCTGGCTGATCATCGGCGTCTCGACGCTCTCGCCGGTCCCGAGGATGTAGACCGGCTTCTGCGGAAAGTCCTTGGCCCGCGCGGCGCTGGTCAGGATCAGCGCCCCGCCGCCGTCGGTGACCAGGCAGCACATCAGCTTGGTGAACGGATAGGCGATCATCTCCGCGTTCAGCACGTCGGCGAGGGTCAGGGCGTCCTTGAAGCTGGCCCGCGGGTTCAGCGCCGCCCAGGCCCGCTGGATCACCGACACCCGGGCCAGGTCCTCCGCCGTGGCCCCATAGGTCTTCATGTAGCGCAGGGCCGGGATGGTGAACTGGGTGGAGGGGGTGGTGATGCCGAAGGGGACCTCGAACTGGCCGATCAGGCTGGAGGGCGCGCGTGGCGGGCGGAAGGCGCCCACCCGCGAACGGCCGGACTCCCCATGGGTGATCAGCACCGTGTCGCAGAGGCCGGCGTTGATGGCGGCGGCGGCGTGGCGCACGTGGATGATGAACGAGCAGCCGCCGACGCTGGTGCCGTCCACCCACTTGGGGGTGATGCCCATGTAGTGGGCGATGGAGGTGGGGTTCTCGCCGGCGGTGGCGACGCCGTCGATGTCCGACGGCTTCAGGCCGGCGTCGGCCATGGCGTTGAGGGCCGCGTCGGCGTGCAGGCCGATGACCGACAGTTCGGGGATCTTGCCGAGCCGGGTGGTCTCGGCGGCGCCGACCACGGCGATGGAGCGTTGTGTCATGGTCTCAGCCCTTCGCCGGGGTGAAAAAGGGCAGGCTGATCTCGTCGGACTGTTTCTCGAAGCTGACGGTCAGCGGCATGTCGAGCACCAGGGCCTCGGGGGTCTGCGGACAGCCGACGATATTGGTCATCATCCGCGGGCCCTCGGCCAGCTCCACCACGGCGATGGCGTGGGGCTTGTCGCCCACGTCCGGGCGCGGGCGGTGGTTGATGATGTAGGAATAGAGGATGGCCGCGCCGCTGGCGGGATAGATCTCGACGTCGCGGCTGGCGCATTTGGGGCAGAAGGGCCGGGGCGGGAAATAGCTGTGGGCGCAGGCGGTGCAACGCTGCAGGCGCAGCTCGCCGACCTGGCATCCTTCCCAGAAGTGCCGGGTCTCCGGCGTCGGCTCGGGCAATAGTCTCGGCATGAAAATTCCGTCCGTGCGAAATGGTCTGGCGGGTGGCGGCAATTCGCCGGCGCGCAAAAGAGCCGAGACAGGTCGGGTTGTCGACGGCGCACTTGCGGAAATCGCCACGCATGAAGGGATTGCAAACTCCGATGGCCTAGATTGACCCCATGAACCTGGGGCTCATCCTCGCCGGCGGGCGCTCGCTGCGGTTCGGCGCCGAGAAGGCCGCGGTCCGGCTGGGGGGCGTCACCCTGCTGGCGCGGGCGCATGCGCGGCTGGCGGGCGCCTGTTCTGAAATCGCCGTCAGCGCCCCGCAGGGCAGCGAGGCGGCGGCCATCGCGCGCAGCCTGGGCCTGACCTGTTTGGGCGATCCGGAAGGTGGGCCGCGCGGGCCGCTGTCCGGGGTGCTGGCGGGCCTGATGTTCGCCCAGGGGCGCTATGAATTCCTGCTCACCACGCCCTGCGACGCCCCGCTGCTGCCGCAGGACCTGTCGGCGCGGCTGCTGGCGGCGGCTGAGACGGCGCCGGCCGCCGTGGCGCGCTCGCCCGCGGGGCTGCAGCCGCTTTGCGCGGTCTGGCGCATCCTGATGATCCGCCCGCTGACCTCCGCCCTGGCCGACGGGCTGCATCCGCCGGTGCATCGGATGCTCATCGACGCCAACGCCGCCGTGGTGGATTTCCCCGACGACGACGCCTTTCTCAACATCAATACGCCGGAAGATCTGGCCGAGGCCGAGCGGCGCATCGGCTGATCCGCGCCGCGGGCTGATGACAGCCGCCGCCGGCGCCCCTACAGCAGACGCAACTGAAGCGCGTCCGGGAATGCAAATGGCCTATCGCTCACTGCGGGAGTTCCTGGCCCGGCTGGAGGCCGCGGGCGAGCTGGTGCGGGTCAGCGCGCCGGTGTCCACCGTGCTGGAGATCACCGAAATCCAGCGCCGGCTGATCGCCAGCGGCGGTCCGGCGGTGCTGTTCGAAAAGCCGATCCGCGCCGACGGCGAGATTTCCGCCATCCCGGCCCTGGCCAATCTGTTCGGCACGGTCAAGCGGGTGGCCATGGGGGTCACCCTGGGCGACCGCGAGCGCACCACGGCGGCCGATCTGCGCGAGGTGGGGGAACTGCTGGCCTTCCTGCGCGCCCCGGAGCCGCCGCGGGGCTTCAAGGATGCGCTGGGCCTGCTGCCGCTGGCCAAGACGGTGATGTCCATGCGCCCGCAGGTGGTGAAGACCGCGCCGGTGCAGGAGGTGGTGCTCAAAGGCGCCGACATCGACCTGACCAAATTGCCGATCCAGACCTGCTGGCCGGGTGAGCCCGCGCCGCTGATCACCTGGCCGCTGGTGGTGACCAAGGGGCCGTCGGGATCGCGCGAGGACGACTTCAACCTGGGCATCTACCGCATGCAGGTGCTGGGCCCCGACCGCACGGTCATGCGCTGGCTGGCCCACCGGGGCGGCGCGCAGCATCACCGGCGCTGGAAGGCCGAGGGCCGGCGCGAGCCGCTGCCGGCCTGCGCGGTGATCGGGGCCGATCCGGGGATCATCCTGGCGGCGGTCACCCCCGTGCCCGATACGCTTTCGGAGTACCAGTTCGCCGGCCTGCTGCGCGGGGCAAAGGTGGAACTGGTCAAGGCCAAGACCGTGCCGCTGCTGGTGCCGGCCCAGGCGGAGATGGTCATCGAGGGCCATGTGCTGCTGGATGACTACGCCGACGAGGGGCCCTATGGCGACCACACCGGCTATTACAATTCGGTCGAGCGGTTCCCGATCTTCCAGGTCACCGCCATCACCATGCGCCGCGATCCCATCTATCTGACCACCTTTACCGGCCGGCCGCCCGACGAGCCCAGCATCCTCGGCGAGGCGCTGAACGAGGTGTTCATCCCGCTGTTGCGCCAGCAGTTCCCGGAAATCGTCGACTTCTGGCTGCCGCCGGAGGGCTGCAGCTACCGCATCGCGGTGGTGTCGATGAAGAAGGCCTACGCCGGCCACGCCAAGCGGGTGATGATGGGGGTGTGGAGCTACCTGCGCCAGTTCATGTACACCAAGTGGGTGATCGTGGTGGACGACGACATCGACGCCCGCGACTGGAAGGACGTCATGTGGGCGATCTCCACCCGCATGGACCCGGCCCGGGACATCACCGTCATCGAGAACACCCCCATCGACTATCTGGACTTCGCCTCGCCGGAGTCGGGGCTGGGCTCGAAGATCGGCCTCGACGCCACCGACAAATGGCCGCCGGAAACCCACCGTGAATGGGGCCGCAAACTGGCCATGGACGAAGACGTGGTGCGCACCATCACCGAGAAATGGGCCAGCCTGGGGCTGCCAGGGGACGGCAAGCCGCTGGGCTGACGAAGCCTAGTGCCGGGGCGCGTGGGCGAGCCTGAGGATGTTGGCTGCGCCGGGGGAACCCATGGGCAGGCCGGCCAGGATCAGCACCCGCTGGCCAGGGCCGGCGAGGCCGTGGGCGGCGGCCTGTTCCACCGCCACCCGGGCCAGTTCCTCGGGATCGAACAGTTCCGGAATCACCCGCGCCTCGACGCCCCAGGCCAGGGCCAGGCGCCGGGCCGCGCTGATGTGCGGGGTCAGCGCCAGGGTCGGCTGCAAGGGCCGCTCGCGGGCCAGGCGCAGGGCCGTCTGGCCGGTGGTGGTGAAG
>CAXNKO010000101.1:0-6637 GCA_964202685.1 Caulobacterales bacterium | reverse complement strand
TCGGCAATGTCTTCGAACTGCAGCAGATCAAGGCCGAGAGCATCCCCAGCCGGGTGCTGCGCTCAGCCGGGTAGGGCCTCGATTGTCAGTTCCGGCCAGCGGGCCACCATGCCGGCCGCGATGCGGTCGAAGCCCTGCGGCCGCCGCGGCGTGGGGCGCAGACGGAGCGCGAACAGGTCCTCCAGACCGAACGGAGCGGTGACGGCGATGCGGCCGTCGGCGTCCAGGCGCACGCCCACGGCGTTGGCGGTGGAGACGAACCGCGACAGCGCCTCGGCGGTGGTTTGCAGGGGCGCATAGGGCTCGCCGAACTTGGCCTCGAACCACAGGTGGACGCGAGCCTGGTTTCTGACCTCCACCAACGCGCGCAGCGGCGGCGCGAAGGCGGCGGCGACCCGGCGGATCACCCGGTCCTCGGCCTCCCAGGAAAGGTCGGCGTCGAAATAGGCCAGGTCGTAGTCCTTGATCCCATGGTCGAGGGGCCGTCCGGTCAGATGGTTCAGCACCGGCTGGTAGACTGCGCCGGAGAACAGCATCCAGTCGGGCAGGGCCAGGGACCGCGCGGCCTCCAGCACCTGCATCACCCCGGGCGTCCCGCGCAGGATCGCCTCCAGCCGCGCGGCAAGCCCGACGTTCATTTCCGCAGCGGCCAGCCGTGGTCCAGCGGCCCGTGGCCAGCGCCGAAGCCGGGGGCGCGGGCGATGGCTTTCTGGACATAGGCCCAGGCCCGGGCCACCGCCTCGGTGAGCTCCAGGCCCTGGGCGAGGCCCACGGCGCAGGCCGAGGCCAGGGTGCAGCCGGTGCCGTGGGTGTGGCGGGTGTCGATACGCGGCCCCTCGAAGCTGGTCTCGCCGGCCTGGGTCATCAGGATATCCACCAACCGCTCGCCGGCGATGTGGCCGCCCTTCATCAGCACCGCCCGCGCCCCCGCCGCCAGCAGCGCCGCCCCGGCCCGGCGCAGATCGTCGGTGGTCTCGACGGTGAGGCCGGTGAGCGCCGCGGCCTCCGGGGCGTTGGGGGTGAGCAGGGCCGCGCGGGGGACCATCAGCGCCCGCACGGCCGCCACCGCGCCGGCCTCCAGCAGGACCGCGCCGCCCTTGGCCAGCATCACCGGGTCGATGACCGCCGCGACGTCCGCCGCCGCGTCGAGGATGCGGGCTGCCGCCTCCACCATCTGCACCGACCCCAGCATGCCGGTCTTGATGGCGTCGGCGCCGATGTCGTCCAGCACCGCGCGGGCCTGGGCCTCGACGAACGCCGGCGGGATCGGGTGGACGCCGGTGACGCCCAGGGTGTTCTGCACCGTCACCGCGGTGATCGCCGTGGCCGCATAGCCGCCCAGCGCGGTGACCGTCTTGATGTCGGCCTGGATCCCGGCCCCGCCGCCGGAGTCCGAGCCGGCGATGATCAGCACGCGACCCAGGGCCTTGCTCATGGCCGCGCCTCGGTGATCGCCGCCCAGACGTTCAGCGCCTGCACGGTCTCGCGGACGTCGTGGACGCGCACCGCGGCGACGCCTTGGCTGGCCCCCCACAGGGCCCCGGCGATGGAGCCGCCCAGGCGGTCGGTGGGGCCGGCCCCGGCAGGGTCCAACCGGCCGATGAACGCCTTGCGGCTGACCCCCAGCAGCACCGGAAAGCCCAGGGCGACAATGCGGTCCAGGCTGGCCAGCAGCGGCAGATTGTGGCCGGTGAGGTGCTTGCCGAAGCCGATGCCGGGGTCGAGCCAGATGCGGCCGCGGGCCACCCCGGCCGTCATCGCCGCCTCGGCGCGGCGGCTGAGGAATTCGGCCACCTCGCCGGCCACGTCGGCGTACTGGGGTTTGTGCTGCATGGTGCGCGGGTCGCCCTGCATGTGCATCAGCACCACGTCGCAGCCGAGTTGCGCGGCGGCGTCCAGACTGTCGGGGGCGAAGGAAAGCGCGGTGACGTCGTTCCAGAGGGTCGCGCCGGCCGCCACTGCGGCGCGGGCCACCTCAGGCTTCATGGTGTCAATGGACAGCGGAATGCCGCTCTCGGCGCGGATCGCGGCGATCAGCGGGACCACCCGGGCGATCTCCAGCGCGGCAGGGACGGCTTGGGCGCCCGGCCGGGTGGATTCGCCGCCGATGTCGAGAATATCCGCGCCCTCGGCGATCAGCCGCCGCGCCCGGGCCAGGGCGGCTTCGGGGTCATCATGCAGGCCGCCGTCGGAAAAGCTGTCGGGGGTCACATTTACGATCCCCATGACCCGCGGGCGGGCGGTATGTGTGGCGGCTGGGCTCATGGGATACTCCAGCCATTGATAGGGCTAGACGCGGCGCGGCAGAAGTCTGAAGGCGCGCGCGCCCAGACCGCTAGGCCAGCTCCGGCCCCGGTCGAGGCGATAGGGGCACCGCCACAGTCGGCCCGGCCGGGCGCTTCACGTCGGCGTCGTCGCGGTTGGGTTTGACACCCTTCATGACGTTGATGATCTCATCGCCGGACAGGGTCTCGTACTCCAGCAGCGCCCTGGCCACCGAGTGCAGATCGTCGATCCGCTCGGTGATGATGCGCCTAGCCTCGTCCATGCCGTTCTGCACCAGCCGGCGGACTTCGATGTCGATCTTCTGGGCGGTGTCTTCCGAGACATTCTGGGTGCGCGCCACCGAGTGGCCCAGGAAAACCTCCTCCTGGTTGTCGCCGTAGGAGATCGGCCCCAGGACGTCTGAATACCCCCAGCGGGTGACCATGTTGCGCGCCAGGCTGGTGGCGGCCTGGATGTCGCTGGATGCGCCGGAGGTGACCTTGTCCTTGCCGAACACCACCTCCTCGGCGACGCGGCCGGCCATCATGATCGCCAGGCGCGAGATCATCTGCTGGTAGTCCATGGAATAGCGGTCGCCCTCAGGCAGTTGCATCACCATGCCCAACGCCCGGCCGCGCGGAATGATCGTGGCCTTGTGGACCGGGTCGGCGGAGGGCACCGACAGGGCCACCAGGGCGTGGCCGCCCTCATGGTAGGCGGTGTTGCGCTTCTCGTCTTCGCTCATGGCCAGGGACTTGCGCTCGGCGCCCATCATCACCTTGTCCTTGGCGTCCTCGAAGTCGCGCATCATCACCATGCGCCGGTTCTTGCGCGCCGCCATCAGGGCGGCTTCGTTGACCAGGTTGGCGAGGTCGGCGCCGGAGAATCCGGGCGTTCCGCGGGCGATGGTCTTGACCTCCACGTCGGCGGCCAGGGGCACGTTCTTCATGTGCACCCGCAGGATGCGTTCGCGGCCGTTGACGTCTGGATTGGGCACCACCACCTGGCGGTCGAAGCGGCCGGGCCGCAGCAGCGCCGGGTCCAGCACGTCGGGGCGGTTGGTGGCGGCGATGAGAATGATGCCCTCATTGGCCTCGAAGCCGTCCATCTCCACCAAGAGCTGGTTGAGGGTCTGCTCGCGCTCGTCGTTGCCGCCGCCCAGACCCGCGCCGCGATGGCGGCCCACGGCGTCGATCTCGTCGATGAAGATGATGCAGGGGGCGTTCTTCTTGGCCTGCTCGAACATGTCGCGCACGCGGGAGGCGCCGACGCCCACGAACATTTCCACGAAATCGGAGCCGGAGATGGTGAAGAAGGGCACGCCCGCCTCGCCGGCGATGGCGCGGGCCAGCAGGGTCTTGCCGGTGCCGGGGGGGCCGATCAGCAGCGCGCCCTTGGGGATCTTGCCGCCCAGGCGCTGGAACTTCTGCGGATCCTTGAGGAAGTCGACGATCTCGCTGAGCTCCTCCTTGGCCTCGTCGACACCGGCCACATCGTCGAAGGTGATGCGGTTCTTCTCCTCGGTGAGCAGGCGGGCCTTGGACTTGCCGAAGCCCATGGCCCCGCGCGCGCCGCCCTGCATCTGGCGCATGAAGAATATCCACACCCCGATCAGCAACAGGATCGGCAGCATCTGCACCAGGAAGCCCAGCATCGAGAAGCCGCCCGCGGCCTTGACCTCGATATTGGCGCTCTGGCCTTCCAGGCGCTTGATCAGATCTTCCTGGTTTTCCGGGGTGACGGAGGTGAAGGTCTTGCCGGAGGCGTCGCGCACCTCCACCAGATCGCCATGGAACACCGCCTGTTTGACCTCGCCGGCGTTCACCTTGGTGATCAGCTCGGAATAGCTGAGCACGCTGGCGTTCGCCTGGCGCGCGCCCCCGGTCATCATGCTGTAGAGGCCGATCACGGCGACCACCAGGACGGCCCAGATGGCGAGGTTACGCAGGTTCATGTTTCGCTCGGCGTCCGTGTGAGAAATGTCTCAGCCCAAGAGATAGGGCGTCCGTGGCGGATTCACTAGCAAGCCCCGCGCCACGACGGCGCAAGGATGGGTATCGAACCTAAACAAAAAGACCGCGCGGGCGCCGCACGGCCTTTTCGAACACGGTGTTGCGCCACGGACGCGCCGGGCCGTCAGCGCGGCGGCGGCTTCTTCGGCGGCGGCAGCAGGCCCTCGCGCTGGGCGCGCTTGCGAGCCAGCTTGCGGGCGCGGCGCACGGCCTCGGCCTTTTGGCGGGCACGCTTCTCCGAGGGCTTCTCGTAGTGGACGTGACGCTTCATTTCGCGGAAGGAGCCTTCGCGCTGCATCTTCTTCTTCAGCGCCTTGAGG
This sequence comes from Caulobacterales bacterium, assembly GCA_964202685.1. Taxonomy (GTDB): domain Bacteria; phylum Pseudomonadota; class Alphaproteobacteria; order Caulobacterales; family Caulobacteraceae; genus Phenylobacterium. The sequence continues at coordinate 2,040 of CAXNKO010000101.1, read as the reverse complement.
GCTTGGTCGACATTGTTGTCGCGCACGAAAATCTGAACCAGGGGTCTCTCTCCTGCCTGCCGCTCACGCCCACGCCATGGCGGAGCGAACAAATCTTGAAAGCCCGAAGGGGACCCCTCGGGTGGAAGCGGTGGCAGATAGCAGAGCGGGCGGGCACTGTCCACGGGGCGCAGGGTCTCCCGCACGGCCCGCGCATGGCGTATGAGGACGCCATGACCGAAGCTGCCGACTGGGCCACCATCACCGAACAGCGGCTGCTGGATGCGGCGCTTGGCCTCATCCCGCAAAAGGGGTGGAGCCGGGCCATGGCGCTGGAGGCGGGCCGGGCCGCCGGGCTGTCGGCCGCCGAGACCGACCTGTTGCTGCCCAGGGGCCCCGCCGACCTGGCGGCGCTGCTGTCGCGCCGCCACGACGCCGCGGCCCTGGCGGCCCTGCCCGACCCGGCGTCGCTGAAGATCCGCGAGCGCATCCGCGCGGCCGTCGCGGCCAGGCTGGACGCCGCCTGCGCCGAGGAGGCCAGCGTGCGCCGCTGGACCGGCTTCCTGGCCCTGCCGCCCAATTTGTCCCTGGCGGCGCGGCTATTGTGGGAAACCGCCGACGCCCTGTGGCGCTGGGCCGGTGACACCGCCACCGACGAGAACCACTACTCCAAGCGCGCCCTGCTCTCGGCCATCCTCGCCGCCGGCCTGGCCATCCGGCTGACCTCCGGCAAGGCTGCGGCCATGAAGCATGTGGACGCCCGCATTGAGAACGTCATGGCCTTCGAAAAATGGAAGGCCGGGGTCAAACCCGCCGATGTCATGCGCGACGTGGCCACCGCGCTCGGGCGGATACGGTATCGGTGAGGCAAACTTGGTGACAGTGCACTTAATTCAGGCCAACCTCCATGCTTCCGAACGGCTCCGGTCGAATTAAGTGCACTGTCAACAAATTACCATCAGACGAAGAGACCGACCCGGCTCGCGCGCGTCAGTGGGGAGTTGAAGTCTTTCAGGTGCTTCGACGCTCCGGTGAGGACGGCGAAACGCGGTGGGTTGCGCGCCAGGGCCTCGGGGGAGATCGACGGTCCCAGGTCCTCGCTGGGGCGAAGATACGAGCGGGAGAAATACTCGACCAGGCTGACGCGCACGCCGGGAACGCGGCGCGGAAAGGCGCCGTGCCAGGTGTTTCCGTGCCAGATGATGATCGATCCGGCCTGAACCTCCAACGGATGGAAGAGGCTGAGGTCGGTGGCTTCGGCATAGGTCGGCTGGCGGCAATAGCGGTGGCTGCCGGGCACGAAGCAGATGCCGCCATTGTCCCGGGTGTAGTCGGTCAGCGCCCACGTGGCATTGGCGACCTGGGCATAGGGCGGCGCGGGCGGGATGGCGCCGCTCTGGTTCTGGTCGGTGTGCAGGGGCAGGTAGTCGTCGCCGGGTCCTTTCACCATGCTGGAAAGATGGCTGACGATGCAGCTCTCCCCCAGCAGGTAGGTGATCAGCGCCAGGGCGGGAGGATTCATCAACGCCTGCTCGAAGACGGGGTCCTTGAGCAGCAGCGACGGCTCCCACTGCACCTGCCCGGTGGGCAGATGGAAATGCCGGTGGGTGTCGCCGGTCACCACATCGACCGGAACCCCGGTCCGCGTCTCGGATATGCGCAGGATGGCGGCCATCAACGGCGCCAGCAGAGCCGCCGCGCCGGTTTCCTGCGGCGAGAGGATCGTGTAGCCGTGGAGCTCCAGCGCCGCCACGTGGGGGACAAGGTTCAGTCTGTCGATCTCGGCGAGGACCCGCGTGCGGGCGGCGTCGGCCACGTCTTCGACCTCACGATCCAGCAGGAATCCGCGGGCGAATCGCGCGGGCGTATCGGGATCACCCATTCCCCGGCGGGAAAGCCTGTCCTTCTCGATCGTCATATCCGCCATGCTTCGATCCTTCCGCCGCCGAACTGCAGAGACCTATAGGCCGCAGTCCATGCCCGCGTCGCCACATTTCCGGATTAATTCGGTGACAGTGCACTTAATCGACCGGCGCGTGTCGATTGGAGTGCACCCTCACC
>CAXNKO010000100.1:0-6694 GCA_964202685.1 Caulobacterales bacterium | reverse complement strand
CGCAGCGCCTGAAGGGCGCCGATCTGCCGGACGCCGACCGCAAGGCCTACGATGGGGCCTCCACCACCATCGTCCAGCACCTGAAGACCCTGAAGCTGAACAACAACCGCATCGAGGCGCTGGTCGAGCAGCTCTACGCCATCAACAAGCGCCTGATGGGGCTGGAGGGGCGGCTGCTGCGGCTGGCCGACAGCTACGGCATCTCGCGGCTGGAATTCCTCAAGGTCTATTTCGGCGCCGAGCTGGCCCCCGACTGGGGCGAGACGGTGCGCGGCCTGGGCGTGCGCTGGGGCAAGTTCATCGGCGCCGACAGCGGCCAGGTGAACGACATCCGCAATGAGATCGCCGCCCTGGCCCAGGAAACCGGCGTCCCCATCGACGACTACCGCCGCATCGTCCACACCGTCCAGAAGGGTGAGCGCGAGGCCCGCCAGGCCAAGAAGGAAATGGTCGAGGCCAACCTGCGGCTGGTGATCTCCATCGCCAAGAAATACACCAACCGCGGCCTGCAATTCCTTGATCTTATTCAGGAAGGCAATATCGGCCTGATGAAGGCGGTGGACAAGTTCGAGTACCGCCGCGGCTACAAGTTCTCCACCTACGCCACCTGGTGGATCCGCCAGGCGATCACCCGCTCCATCGCCGATCAGGCCCGCACCATCCGCATCCCGGTGCATATGATCGAGACCATCAACAAGATCGTCCGCACCTCGCGCCAGATTCTGCACGAGATCGGCCGCGAACCCACCCCCGAGGAATTGGCCGAGAAGCTGGCCATGCCCTTGGAAAAGGTCCGCAAGGTCTTGAAGATCGCCAAGGAGCCGATCAGCCTCGAGACCCCCATCGGCGACGAGGAAGACAGCCACCTGGGCGACTTCATCGAGGACAAGAACGCCATCCTGCCCATCGACGCGGCCATCCAGAGCAATCTGCGCGAGACCACGACCCGGGTGCTGGCGTCGTTGACCCCGCGCGAGGAACGCGTCCTGCGCATGCGCTTCGGCATCGGCATGAACACCGACCACACCCTCGAAGAGGTCGGCCAGCAGTTCTCGGTCACCCGCGAACGCATCCGCCAGATCGAAGCCAAGGCCCTGCGCAAACTCAAGCACCCCAGCCGCTCGCGCAAACTGCGGAGCTTCCTGGACAGCTAGGGCGGCGCGGGCCGCCGCGCACGGCCCTTGCCCGGACAGCCCTCCTTAGCTATATACTTAGCTAATGGAGGCGCCCATGGCCCAATTTTCTGTTCACGACGCCAAGACCAATCTCTCCAGGCTGATCGCCACCGCGCTTGAGGGCGGCGAGGTGGTCATTGCCCGGGGAAACGTACCGGTGGTGCGTCTGGTGCCGTTTGCGCCGCGCGGGAAGCGCTGCTTCGGGGCGCTCAAAGGTAAGATCGCCATGGATGCGCGCTTCGACGCGCCATTGCCCGAAGATGAGCTTGGCGGGTGGAATCTGGCTTGAGGCTGCTGCTCGACACCCATGCGCTGATCTGGTGGCTGGCGGGCGATGAGGCGCTGAGCCAGGCGGCGCGCGCGGCCATTGGCGATGAGGCGAACAGCGTCGCCGTCAGCGCCGCCTCGGCCATGGAGGTCAGCACCAAGCACCGTATCGGCAAGCTGCCCGACGCGGCTTTGCTCGCCCAGGACTTCGAGGCGATCGTCGCCACGCAGGGCTTTGCTGAACTGGCGATCACGGCTCACCATGCCCGGCTCGCCGGTGAAATGAACATCGCTCACAAGGACCCGTTCGACCGCCTGCTGATCGCCCAGGCGCAGGCCGAGGGCATGGTGCTGGTCTCGAACGAAGCGCTGTTCGACGGCTTCGCAGTGCAACGCCTCTGGTAGCGCCGACACGCTCTCACCACCGCAGTCGCTCGCTCAGGGTCGCATGTTCCAGGCCTCGCCGTCGTCGAGTTACATCAGCCTGTCTGGATCCCATACCCCCGCCGCCCCCATTCCCAATGTATACGTCACTCCCGGTCGTACAACTGTGCGAGGGGTTAAACCGCGCGTTTTCAGCTCCGCCCCCGTCCCGCAGAGGACGGGGGAGGGGGGCCGCGCCCCGAAGAGGGCGTGGTGGAGGGGGCGTATCGACACATGCCCCAAGCCGCGCCCCCTCCACCCCCGGCGCTTCGGCCGGCGGTCCCCCTCCCCCGCCGTCTTCGCGGCGGGGGAGGAGCTGGGCGCCGCCGACGGAACTTTTCGACCCAAACCCCTTGACACTCGGCCCGATCTTTGTTCTTCTTTCGTTCATGTCCGAGCCGCTCGAACCGACCTGGCGCCACGACCTCATTCTGAATGAGATCGCCGGCCTGTGCCTCAATGTGGCGAGGGACCTCAGCCGCTGCGCCGAGGACGAGTGCAATCCCGAGCGCAAGGTCAAACTCGCCGGGGCCCTGCACCAGATGTGCCGCTCCATCCGCCAGACCCTGGCTCTGCAGGCCAAGCTGGCGCGGCAGATGCGCCGCGACGACCAGGCCCGCGCCAAGACCCGCAAGGCCCGCGTCCGTTCCGGGGTCAAACAGCTGATCTGGACCGAACACGAGCCCGCCGAAACGCCTGAGCTGGAAGCCCGCCTCGAACGTATCCTCGACGCCGAACCGGAGACCCTCGCCAGAGGTTCCGTCGAGGCCCACATCCAACGCCTGGGCAAGCTGCTGGGCGTCACCCTCTCCCAAACGTCTTCCTCGGGCTTGTCCCGAGGACCCATGTACACCGCGTCAGACGATGATCCCGCCACCGTCCCGACCCGCCCGCCACCGCTGGCGGATATGGACCCGCGGGACAAGCCCGCGGGTGACGGTCAGGGGTGGGGGATGGCCATGGCGCCCTAGCGCCAGCCGTAGTTGAAGCTCAGGCTGATCCGCTCGGCCCTGGCGCGGTTGGGGGCCACCTCGTGGCGGAGCCAGCTTTCCCACATCAGCACCGCGCCGGCCTCCGGGGTCAGATAGACGAAGCTGCGGCCGGCCTCGGCGGCGTCGGCGCGCCTGGGCGGGGCGGCCATCATCAGGCCAAGCCGCGGGTCCTCCAGCTTCAGCGCACCCGCGCCCTTGGGGACCGCCACATAGACCGTGCCGGACAGCACGCTGTGGGGATGGATGTGGCCGCTGTGGGCGCCGCCGGGTTTGAGGATATTGACCCACAGGCTGTCCAGCTTCAGCCGCCGGCCCCCCAGGTCCAGCTCCAGGGCCTTGGCGAAGGCGCCCGCATGGCGGTCCAGCCGGGTCCTCAGCTGGGCGAACACCGTGGCCCGCTGCGGCAGGTCGTCCAGGGAAGCGTAGGAGGTGTAGCCGCCAAACCCTTCCCGCCGGCACCAGGCGCGCCCGGCGGCGTCCTCGGCGGCCAGCATGCGGCAGGCCGCCTCCAGCTCGGCGTTGAAGCCGGCGAAATCGGCTCCGGCGACCAGCGTGGCATCATAGACCTGGGTGACGAACAGTTGGCGCAGGCTCATGGGCCGCCGCTAGCGGGCGGCGGGGCCGCTGTCAAAGCCCCCGTCGCTAGGCGGCCTTCGCCTGCACCTCGAGCAGGGCTCGCCACATCTCGTCGGCGACCTCGGCCACCTGGACCTGGGCCTTGAAGGCCTGCTTGGCGCCGACCAGTTCGGGAATCTCCCGCCCCAGGTCGACCTCGCCGCCGGCGATGCGGCCAGCCGAAGCCTCCAGACGTTGCGATGCGGCCAGCATGCCGTATCGTGCCGCTGCAATGGGATTCATGTCGCGCCCTCCTGCCCGACGCCACCATGGGGCGAGAGCCGTTAAAGATTCGCCTGCAGTCCTGGTGAACCAATCCTTGCCGGCGCGGTTTGCGTCCGCCGGCCGCGGAGTCCCGTAGCTTCGATCATGCTCCCCATCGCCCGAGCCCTCCTCGCCGCCGTCGCCTGCGCCCTCACGGCGGCCTGCACGCCGATTTCCATGTTCGCCACCCTGGCCCCCCAGGACCACGTCCCGCGCCAGGCCGCGGGCGTCGCCTATGGCCCGGCCCCGCGCCAGAAGCTCGACGTCTATGCCCCGCCGGGCGGGGGCGAAGCCCGGCCGGTGGCGGTGTTCTTCTATGGCGGCAGCTGGTCGGCCGGGCGGCGCCAGGACTACGCCTGGGTGGGCCGCAGCCTGGCGGCCCAGGGGTTCGTCACCGTGGTGCCCGATTATCGGCTCTATCCCGAGGTGCGGTTCCCGGAATTCCTCAACGACGGGGCCGCGGCCCTGCGCTGGGTGGCCGATCATGGGGCGGCCTATGGCGGCGACCCGGAGCGGATCGTGCTGGTGGGCCACTCGGCCGGCGCATACATCGCCGTGATGCTGGCCCTGGATCCGCGTTATCTGCGCGACGCCGGGGTCGAGCCCCGTCGGGTCAAGGCCGCGGCGGGCCTGGCCGGGCCCTATGACTTCCTGCCCCTGCGCGGCAAGGCCACCACCCGCATATTCGCCGCCGCCTCCGATCTCGCCCGGACCCAGCCGGTGGCCCTGGCGCGGCCGGACGCGCCGGCCATGTTCCTGGCCACCGGCGCCGACGACCGGGTGGTGGACCCCCACAACACCCGCACCCTCGCCAAGCTGATGCGCGAGGCGGGGGTGAGCGTGGACGAGCGGGTCTATCCCGATATGGCGCACTCGGGGGCGGTGCTGGGCCTGTCGCGGGCGTTTCGCGGCCGCAGCAGCCTGCGGTCAGACCTGGCCCGGTTCCTGCACGCGCACACCGATCGGCCCGCCGTCCCCTGAGCGCGCCGGTCCCGTTCGCGGTGATTCAAGGAACCTTCTCAAGTGCTTGGAATTGAGATTGAAAAGCGCCTGCGACTGACTCTCGCAAGTCAAACGGATGTTCGAATATCCCCCCGCCTTGACGTTGCGTAAGCGCTATTGCGCGAGGGCGATTGAAACTCCGATTTTTCATGTCTATATGCACGGTCCCTAGTTTTGCGGGCTTTCGTTCTTGCCGTCCCGCACCTCATGAGCGACCAAGGAGCTCTCAGGTTTCATGCTGCTGACCATGATGAAGGCCAAGCTGCACCGCGCGACGGTCACCCAGGCCGACCTCGAGTACGAGGGGTCGATCGCCATCGATCGGGATCTGCTCGATGAGTCGGGCATCCTGCCGCACGAGCAGGTGGATGTGCTCAACATCACCACCGGCGCGCGCTTCACCACCTATGCCATCGAGGCGCCGCGCGGCTCCCGAGTGATCGGGGTCAATGGCGCGGCCGCTCGCCTGGTGCAGAAGGGCGACAACGTCATCATCGTCACCTACGCCCAGATCCCGGCCGAGGAGGCGCGCAACTACGCCCCCACCGTGGTGCTGCTGGGCGAAGGCAACGAGATCAAGCGCGCGGCGTGACCGCCGGCTGTCGCCCGATCCGTGGCGTCCTGGGGTTTTCGGCCATTGTGCTTGGCGCCTGCGGGCCGGGGCTGCCGTCCGGTGTCGATCGAGGCCGGTTGCACGCGGCCATATCCTCGGCCATCGGCGACCCCAACACCTGCGTCCTGATCGCCCCGGCCGGTGGGGGGCGGGTGGCCTTCCGCTATAACAGCCACATCACCTGCGCGCGGACCCTGCCCACCTGCCAGGGGGCGGCCCAGGGCACGGTGGCGGATCTGTTGAAGGCCGTCGCCGCGGACGGCCAGGCCCGCGCCCTCAGCTGTCCCAGCAGCCCCGACGGCGCCCGCACCACCGCCTGGGCGGCCGGCCCAGCGCCCGGCCGGGCGCTGGTCTACGCCGCGGTGATGGAGGGCGAGCGCGCCCTGCCCAGCCGGGTGATGGCCGAACGCCTGGCCCGGGCGTTCAAGACCGCCGGGCTTTAGCGGCTGAGCTCATAGCTGGCCGAGACGTCGATCCGCACCCGCAGCTCGCCCGGCGACACCGCCATCGCCTCGGACTTGTCCATCCGCGCCATGGCCATCATCGGCCCAGGCATCGGCGGCTGGGGCGCGTAGCCGCCGCCCTCGCCGAGTGAGATCAGCCGGCTGACTCGGTAGCCGGTCGCCTTGGCGTAGAGCTCCGCCTTGGCCTGTAGCGCCCTGGCCGCCTCCAGCCGCGCGGCGTTCTCCGCCGCGGCGGGATCGGCGAGGCCAAAGCTGATGCCGTTCACCTGGTTGACGCCGGCCTTGACCCCGGCGTCCACCGCCGCCCCCAGGCCGCCCAGGTCGCGCACCGTCACCGTCACCTGGCTGGAGGCCTGATAGCCGGTGAGCCGGGGCGGCACGTTTGGCTCGTAGACGTATTGGGGATTGAGGTTGAGGCCGGAGGTCTGGATGTCCTTGGCCTGCACGCCGCGCTGCTTGAGCGCCGCGGTGATGGCGTTCATCCGCACCGCATTGGCGCTCATCGCCTGGGCGGCCGTGGGCGCCTCGGTGAGCACGCCCAGACTGATGGTCGCCATGTCGGGCGCCGCGCGCACCTCGCCATAGGCCGAGAGGTTCAAGGTGGTGGCGCGCCACAGGCTTTCGGCGGCGGCGGGCGCTGGCTGGGCGGCAGCGCCCGAGGCGGCGGCCAGGGCCAGCGCCACGGCGGCGGCGCGGATCACGGGGTTCATCGGCGGCTCCAGGTGGGAAGGGTTGTGGCGAAACTCGCAAAGCCAGTCTGAACGTAAGCTTTAAGCCCCCGGCGGCCCATGGTAACCGCCTATCGTCGCTGCAGAGGGCCTGTAGCTCAATGGTTAGAGCCGGCCGCTCATAACGGTCTGGTTGCAGGTTCGAGTCCTG
>CAXNKO010000099.1:0-6712 GCA_964202685.1 Caulobacterales bacterium | reverse complement strand
CGGCCACTTCACTAGTGCAGCTAACGCCAACTTACCGCCGCCACCAACCCCGGCGCGGGGCCGGGGGCGGCGCGGAGATTTCCGCCGGGTCCGGCAGGGGCGCGGGTTCAGGCGTTGGGGGTTCGATCGGCGTCACAGTGGCGCTGGGCGGCGGCGGGGCGGGATCCGGTCCGACCTCAGCGGCGGCGGCCGGGGTGGCGCGCCGCCTCGACGGCCGGGCCCTCGGCGCGGGCGTCGGCGGCTCGAGGTCAGGCGCGACCACGGCCGGCGTCTCGGGCTCAGCCACAACCACCTCGTCCATCACCGGCGGTTCGGCGAGTGCTTCGGCGTCGCCGCGAACGCGGCCTCGGCTGCGACGGCGTTTGGGCTTGTCTTCGGCGGCCGGCAGTTCGACCCAGATTTCATCACCGCTCGGGGACGAGTCAGCCTTGACGGTCGGCGCGGACGCGACCGCCTCGATGGCGGCCTGGGGCGCGCCGGCGTCATTGGCCGGCGCCGCGGCGGGGGGGTGGATATCCTGGGCGGGGTCGTACCAGACGAACGGATCGTCGCCGTAGGGCACCCAGGGGCGGGTCCAGGCGAACGCGTCAACGGGACGCGCGTCGTCGCGCATGCGTCGTCCGCCGCGCCGTCCTCGGCGGCGTCTACGAGCCGCAGCGGCCGACTCATCCTCGCCCTCAACGGCGCGGGGTTCCGCCTCCCGCGCCGGCGCGGGCTCGCGCGGTTCCTCAGTGCGGCGTCCCCGCCGCCGCCGCCGGCCACGGCCGCGTGGTCCGCCATCGCCATCATCGGCCTCGGGGTGCGGCGCGGAGCGACCTACGCTCACCTCTTCCTCTTCCTCTTCCTCAGCCTCGCCGTCGTCGTCCTGGTCCAGATCTTCGTCGATCTCGTCATCGTCGACGTCCTCGTCGAGCAGATCGTCGGCGACAGGGTCATAAGGCGCCAACGGCGCATGGATCATGACCGCGTGCTCGGCGCGGGTCTCCGTGGAGGTGCGCTCGATGGCGTTGTCGGCGTGGGCCAGGCTGTCGTCCACCTGGACCGTGACGAACAGACCGGAGGTGGCCTGCAGCCGCGCCAGATGGCCGCGCTTCTCGTTGAGGATATAGAGCGCGACGGCGCGTGGCGTCTTCAGCGTCGCCTCACCGCCGCCTTTGAGGGCCTCGATCTCCAAGGCGCGCAGCGCCGACAGGGCGCTGGATTCGACCGAGCGCACCCGCCCGGTTCCGCCGCATTGTTCGCAGACGTGGGTCGTGCCTTCCAGCACCCCGGAGCGCCGGCGCTGGCGACTGATCTCCATCAGGCCAAAGGCGCTGATCCGGCCCATCTGCACCCGGGCGCGGTCGTCCTTCAGACAGTCCTTCAGCTTCTTTTCGACGGCGCGGTTGTTCTTCGCCTCGTCCATGTCGATGAAATCGATCACGATCAGGCCGGCGAGGTCGCGAAGGCGCAACTGGCGGGCGGTTTCCTCGGCCGCCTCCATATTGGTCTTCATCGCCGTGGCTTCGATGTTCCGCTCGCGGGTGGAGCGGCCGGAGTTCACATCGACGGCCACCAGGGCCTCGGTCTGATTGATCACCAGATAGCCGCCGGACTTGAGCGGCACCACCGGTGAATAGATCTGAGACAGGAGATCCTCGACGCGGTTCTTCACGAACAGCGGCGTGGCTTCCCGATAGAGCTGAACCTTCTTGGCCTGGGAGGGCATCAGCATGCGCATGAACTCGCGCGCATCCTTGAAACCGGTCTCCCCCTCGACCCATACCCCCTCGATGTCCTTGTCGTAGAGGTCGCGGATGGCCCGTTTGACCAGGTCCTCCTCCTCGTAGATCAGCGCCGGGGCGATGGAGTGAAGGGTCGTCTCGCGGATGTTTTCCCACAGGCGCAGCAGATACTCGTAGTCGCGCTTGATCTCGGCCTTGGTGCGTTTGGCGCCCGCGGTGCGAATGATCAAGCCCATGCCATTCGGCACGTCGAGGCTCTGCACGACCCCTTTTAGACGCTTGCGATCGGTGATGGTGGTGATTTTCCGGCTGATACCGCCCCCGCGGGCGGTGTTCGGCATCAGCACCCCGTAGCGACCAGCCAGGGACAGATAGGTGGTCAGCGCCGCGCCCTTGTTGCCGCGCTCCTCCTTGACCACCTGAACCAGCATGATCTGCCGTCGGCGGATCACCTCCTGGATCTTGTACTTGCGCATCAGCCGCCGCCGCCGCCGGGCGACCTCTTCTTCCATCACGTCGTCGTCGTCGCCGGCCTCGGCCTCGTCGTCATCGTCGGGGTCCCGCGCAGCGGCGGTCGGGGGCTCATCCTCCTCCTCGGCTTCCTCGCGCAGGAGCGCCTCCCGGTCAGCGACCGGGATTTGATAATAGTCGGGGTGGATTTCGTTGAAGGCGAGGAAGCCGTGCCGATTGCCGCCGTATTCGATGAACGCCGCCTGCAGTGACGGCTCGACGCGCGTCACTTTGGCGAGATAGATGTTTCCTCGGAGTTGCTTGCGGTTCTGGCTTTCGAAGTCGAATTCTTCAATACGTGTTCCGTCGACCACCACCACGCGGGTTTCTTCTGGGTGGGCGGCGTCGATCAACATCTTTTTGGTCATGGGAATCTCCGCGGCGCGGCCTGGACGCGAGGTCCGGGCGCCGTCTTGTTGTGAAAATGGCGCGCGCGCCGCGCACCGCGTCGCCGTCGTTGGCGGTGCGGGCGGCGAGTTGCCGGAAAGGGGCTTGAGCAGCGCTGCCCATTTGGTGTGTTCCTAGGCGCGCGGTTTAGACGCGGATCGGAGAAAGCGTCGCAGACGAGCCTAAGCTTCGGCGCCGACGCGGGGGGTTGTGCGGCGAGCACGACCCGGCCGACGCCGGGTGGCCTTTCTCGCACCGACGGACATTGCAACACTGCGAGGGAAAAGGAAAGCGCCACGGCGGGGCTGGGGGCGTTTAACGCTTTGTTACCCAGAAACCCACGTATAGTAGGGCCAATCAAGTGGTCTCGAGTTGGTGGTGGGTCGGCGGATGCTCGCAAAACTGAGCGACGTCTTCGGCGGTGTCAGGTTCCGAATCCTGGGTCTGGCGGCCGGGGCGGCGATATGCCTGGCCGGCTTTGCGGTCTCACATGCGGCTTCGCCCGGCGCGGGCGTCCTCAAGGTGCGGCTCGGCGGCGATCGCGTCGAGACCCGTATCGTTATCGATCTGTCGGGTTCCGCCACAGGCAAAATTGCGTCCAATGGCGCTTCCGATCGGCGTGTGGTGATTTTCCTATCGGGGGTTTCCACGGAAGTAGGATTGCAGGGTCGCGGGCATGGACTGGTTCGCACCTGGATGATCGACGAGAGCTCTGGGGGGGCTCGGCTGCGCATTGACCTGGCGTCCGACGCCGTGATTAAGCGCCGGTTTCTGCTGCCGCCGGCCGAGGGCATGGAGGCCTATCGCTATGTGATCGACATCGCCGCCGCGCCGAGCGCGGGGGGGGCGGTGAAGGTCCCCGCAGGGCCGCCGCTGCGCGGCGCCGCGCCCTTGGCCCCAGTGCGCCTCGCAGGCCAACCGCCGGTCGCCAGGACAACCCGACTTTCGCTCAAAAAGGTGGTGGTGATCGACGCCGGGCACGGAGGGCGCGACCCCGGCGCCAAGGGCGCCGCGGCATTGGAGAAGCACATCACCCTGGCGGCGGCGCGTTCGCTCAAGGCCCGTCTCGAACGCACCGGCCGATACAAGGTGGTGATGACCCGCGGCGACGATGTGTATGTGCCGCTGGACTCCCGCGTGCAGGTCGCCCGTCGCGCCGACGCTGATCTGTTCATTTCCCTACATGCCGACGCCGGTTCGGATGCCGCACTGCGGGGCGCCAGCGTTTACACCCTGTCCGAAAAAGCGTCTCCCCGCGCGGCGAAGTTCGTCAACAAGGACGACTGGTTCATGCGCGCCAACCTGGCTGGCGACGCCGGTGTCAGCAACATCCTGCTGGACCTGACCCAGCGAGCGACAAAGAATCGGTCCGCCGCATTCGCCGAAATACTCATGCCCCGCGTCGAGCGTCATACCCCGCTGTTGCGGCGAAGCCATCGCGATGCGGGCCTTGTGGTGCTGCTTGCGCCGGATGTGCCGGCCGTGCTGCTTGAGATGGGCTTCCTCACCAACGCCGCCGACGAATCAGGCCTCCGTGACCCCGCGCGGCGGACGAGGATGATGAACGCCGTGGGCGACGCCATTGATGAATACTTTAGCCGCGAGACCCGACTCGCCGCGCGCTGAAACTTCGCCGCTCGGGCGAGTTGGCGCCCGGCTCGAAGCCGTTTAGACAGCCCTGGCGGGCGGTGGCGTCCGCGGAGGCCTCGGCGCTTTGAATTCCCCCGTGAAGTGGCTGGCAGTCGGCGGCGTTACCGTGCTCAGCGCCATAGCGGTCGCTGCGCTGGCGGTGGCGATCTATGCCGGCTGGCTGTTCCACGACATGCCGGACGGCGCTGACCTGGCCGACTATCGCCCGCCCACCGCCACGCGAGCCTACGCCATAGACGGCACGCTGATCGGGGAGTTCTCGAACGAGCGGCGCATCTTCGTCCCCTATGACCGGATTCCGTCCCAGCTCGCCGAGGCGTTCCTTGCCGCCGAGGATCAGAACTTCTTCCGACATGCCGGCGTCGATGTGAGCGGATTGGCCCGGGCCATGGTCAACAACATCGGCAACGCCCTGAAGGGGCGGCGGTTCGAAGGGGGGTCGACGATCACCCAGCAGGTGGCCAAGAACGTGCTGCTGACCAACGAAGCCACCATCGGGCGCAAGGTAAAGGAGGCCATGCTCGCCGGGCGGCTGGAACGCACCCTGACCAAGGAGCAGATTCTCGAGCTGTACCTCAATGAAATCTGGTTGGGGTACCGCTCGTACGGGGTTGGCGCCGCAGCGTACAACTACTTCGGCAAGTCAATTTCCGACCTGGATTTGGCCGAGTGCGCCTACCTGGCCGCGCTGCCGAAAGGTCCGCAGAACTATCACCCGATCCGCCGCGCCGGCGCGGCAATTCAACGCCGGAACCTGATCCTGGACCAAATGGCCAATCTGGGCTGGGTCACCCGAGACGAGGCTGAGGCTGCCAAGGGGCAACCGCTCAAGGTCCAGTCGGAACCCAGTCGCGCGAAGTACAAGGATGCTGACTATTTCGTCGAGGAGGTGCGACGGCGTGGCCGCGCGACGCTCGGCGAACGCATCAACGAAGGTGGCTACTACATGCGCACCACCTTGGATCCCCGGCTGCAGACAGCCGCCCAGCTGGCGCTCATGGATGGACTGGAGGCCTATGACCGCCGCCACGGCTGGCGCGGCGCCTGGGCAAAAGTCGAGATCAGCGACGGATGGGAGGCGGTTGCAAAGCGTAAGAAGCGCCCGGCCGAGCGCCGCGACTGGAGCCCGGCGCTGATTACCGCGGTGGGCGGCGACACGGTGAACGTCCGGCTTCCCGGAACCGCCGGGACGGGCAACCTGATCGCAGCCGACGTGGCCTGGGCCCGGGCGGGCAAGGGGCTGTGTCCCGGTGATTTGATCTTCGTCGCGCCGGCCCGCACCGGCGGGTACCTGTTGAAGCAGATTCCCGCCGTCAATGGTGCGCTGGTCGCCATGGAGCCGCACTCCGGGCGAGTGCTGGCAATGGTTGGCGGCTACTCCTTTTCGCTGTCAAATTTCAACCGAGCGACCCAGGCTGAGCGCCAACCCGGCTCCGCCTTCAAGCCCATCGTCTATGCCACGGCGCTGGAGAACGGATACACGCCGGCCAGCATTGTGATGGACTCGCCGATCAGCCTGCCCGGCGCCAAGCAGGGCGAAACTTGGTCACCGGAAAACTATAGCCGCAACTTCCTGGGCGCCCTGGTGCTGCGCCGCGGGTTGGAACTGTCGCGCAATACGATGACGGTTCGACTCGCGCAGGGGGTCGGCATGCGGAAGATCGCCGACATGGCCACGCGCATGGGCGTGGTGAATAAGATGGAGCCGGTGCTGGCGATGTCCCTGGGCGCCGGCGAAACATCACCCTTCAAACTCACCGCCGCCTACGCCTCCTTCGTGAATGGCGGCCGCAGAATTGAACCGCACCTCATCGAACTGGTCCAGGACCGCGAAGGCGAGACCATTTTCCGGGCTGACAAACGCAATTGCCCGCGCTGCGGCGTCAGCTTCAATGGCGATGAAAGTCCCCGCGTTGCGTCGGCGGGCGCGCAGCTCTTCGATCCGATCACCGCCTATCAGATCACCTCGATGCTTGAAGGGGTGGTCCAGCGGGGAACGGCGGCGTCAGCGCGTGTCTTGGAGCGGCCGGTCGGCGGAAAGACTGGCACGACCAATGAATATCGCAGCGCATGGTTCGTCGGCTTTTCCCCGCACATCGTTGTCGGCACCTTCATCGGGTTCGACGACAACCGCAGTCTCGGGCACGGCGAGACGGGAACCCAGGCCGCGCTCCCGGTTTTCATCGCCTTCATGAAGGAAACCCTGAAGGGCTATCCGATCCAGGAGTTCAAGGCTCCGGCCAACGCGAAATTCGTCAATGTCCGTGGGGTTCGCGAGGCGTTCCGACCGGGTACAGAGCCAAAGATGGAGGTGCTTGAGGCAGGGCATGGGACCCCGCATGGATCGACGACCTATCCGATTCCGGGGGCGAGTGGTGCCGGCGGCGGGCCAGGTCCGGCCAACGTCGCCCCGGCCAAGAAGGCCGATGATATGGATGGAT
>CAXNKO010000098.1:0-6755 GCA_964202685.1 Caulobacterales bacterium | reverse complement strand
CGCCGCCAGTTCGCCGCGCAGGGACAGCGCGTCATCGTCCGCCGCCCGCAGCCGCCGCAGCGCCAGACCCATGCGTTCCAGGGCCGCCTGGCGGTCCACGAAGGCGAAGCTTTCGCTCAGCGTCAGCTCGCAGGGCAGCCGCAGCACCCCGTCCAGCATCCCTGGGTTCGACTGGGCCGGATAGTCCTTAAGCGAGATCATCGCCCCGAACCGGGGCGCCGGCCCCTCCCCGCCCAGCTCCAGGGCGTCGAGGCCGAAACTCAGCCGCCGGGTGGCCAGCGCCTGGCCGAGGTCGCCGGACGGCGCCAGGATGGGGCGGGCGGCGCCTTCCAGCAGCAGCGACAGGAACTCCGCCGGCTCCGAGCACATGCCCCCGCGGCCCCCGTAGAGCCCCAGCGTCCGCGGCCCATAGGGCGCCAGCGCGGCCATGAAGGTCTCCCGCAGGGCGTGCAACTGACGCAGGTCGCGCTCCTGCTCGGCGGCGGAAGTGCGAGGCGCGCGCAGCATGCGTTCGAGGAATCCCCCCGCCGACGGCGCGGGCCGCCGCACCAGGGTGAGGAATATCTCATTGGCGTAGAGGCTGCGGCTCGACAGCCGCTGGCGCCACATGGCGTCCAGCCCGGCCGCGAAGGCGCCCGGCGGCGGGGCCGCGAAGCTGGGGGTCACCCGCCTGCGGACCACATGATGGTGGATGGCCAGCCGGGAGTCGGCGGCCCCGCGCAGCAGGGTTTCACGCAGCGCCTTGCGGTAGTTCAGCTCCTGGTCCGGGGCGGTCTCGAAGGGGAAGCCACGCAGGTGCAGCACCTGGATCAGCTGCCCGTCGCGGGTGCGCAGGGTGGTCTCGTCCAGATGACCGGCATAGGGCAGCCGGTCGCCAAGGCGCGCCTCGCGCGGCGCGAGGGTCTTGGCGACGCCGGTCGTCAGGAACGAGGCGCTCATGGCCGGTAGGAGTTCGCCGACCAGAACCAGGCGGTGCGCGTGCGCGGACAGCGGCTCAGGCGCGTGGTCCACAGGTCGAAGAACCGCGGCTCGCGCAGGCAGCCCACATAGCCCACCGCGTGGACTGCCGCCGCCAGGGGCAGGACCCAGAAGGACTTGGTGATCAGGAACAGCTCCAGGGTGACGATGAGGTTGAACACCGCATAGCCATAGGTGACGCCGGCGATCATCTGCGGCCGGGTCAGGGCCGCGAAGATGGGGTCTGTGGCCAGGCGGGTCATGGGATCACTGCAGTCCGCTGGCCAGGCCGCGGATGCCGGCCACGATCGCCGCCGCGCCGAAGATGATGAACGCGCCGAGGATCACCGTCAGGCCCCGGCGCCATTCGATGCGGCCCGACAGCATCAGGAACCCCACCGCCGCCACCGCGATCACCGCCGCAGCGGTGGCCACATTGCCCAGCAGCGTGCCCTGGATCCAGTTGAGCGCGGCCAGGATCGGCGACGACCCGGCCGGGTCGGCCATGGTCTGGGCTTGGGCCTGGGCGGCGGCCGCCCAGGCGAAAACCGTCAGGCCGGAATTTGATCGGAGTGTCATTGGGTTCCCTGTGGCGCCGCCGCCGTGGCGGCCATACGTTCGAGGATCGCGGCCACATAGGCCCGGGTTTCCGCATAGGGCGGCGTCCCCCTGTAACGGAGCACCGCGCCGGGTCCGGCGTTGTAGGCCGACAGCGCCATGACCAGATCGCCGCCGAACCGGCGCAGCATGCCGGCCAGATAGGCGACGCCGCCATCGACATTTGAAGTCATATCCGCGGCGTCCACGCCCATGGCCCGCGCCGTGCCCGGCATCAGTTGCATGACCCCCCTGGCGCCCTTGGGCGAGACGGCCTCCTGACGGAAGCGGGACTCCTGCCAGGCCACGGCCTCCACCAGGGCCGGGCTGACGTCATGGCGCACCGCGGCGGCCCGGATCGCGGCGGACACCGCCGCTGGCGGCGCGCCTGGGGCAGGACGGGGCTGAGCCGCCATGATCGGCTGGGCGCCTTCGGAGGTGAACACCGCGGCGCCGTCGAGGGTCGCCACCTCACCGGCCGGCGAAATCTCCAGAACCTGGGCCGCCGCCGGGAGCCAAGCCGCCAGGGTCAGGCCGAATCCCATGGCGCGCACCCAACCTCGCAATCTCAAACTCCGCATGGCGCGCCCCAAAACCACCAAGATACTGCAACTTTTGGCTCTCGGTTGCAAAGACCGGGCCGCGCCGGACCCGCGTTCAGGAGATCAGGAACCCGCCCTTGCCCGGCGCAGCCTCCGCCGCCGTCTCCCCGGTCGGGGCCTCGCCGCGGGCGGCGGCGCGCTCGGCCTTGTGCTTCCGGATCATCAGCTTGGCAGCCTGGGTGCGCAGGTCGGTGAACTCGGCGCTGTGTGTGGTGACCCAGTCGTAGGACTCCCGCCGCGCGGGGTTGGCTCCGTCGAAATGGGGCATGACATAGCGCTGGTAGAGCTCGAAGGACTTCTTCAGCGGGGCCCAGTCCACCAGGCAATAGGGCACGTTCAGCATGGCGCCAAAGTCGCCCTGCTTCTCCCGCAGCCGCTCGATGAAGGCGATGGCGTCGGCCGGCGTGCCCACCACGCCCTTGTTGGTCTCGATCCACCAGTCGACGATGTCCTGGCCCGCCGGCGGAAAGAACCGCGGCATGTTGTTGTTCATATAGTCCAGGTACTGCTGCAGCCCGAAGCGGACGTCGGCGCGGGCCTGTTCGCGGGTCTCGGCCACATGGATCGGGGCCACCAGCCGCAGGCGCCCGCGGTCCATGGTGCGACCATGTTCGGCGGCGATCTCGCAGGCCGCCTGCCAATTGGTGTTCAGCACCTCGAAGCCCGGTCCCTCCGCCGCCGCCACGCAGAGCATGCCAAGGTCATAACGACCGGCCAGCCGCCCCCCCGACGGCGTCACTGCGCTGGCCACCGCCACCTCCGGATGCGGGTCGCTGTAGGGCAGCAGGTGAACCCGCGCCTCATTGAGGGTGAACCAGTCGGTGGTCTTCGACACCACCTCGCCGCGGAACAGCCGCAGGATCACCTCCAGCGCCTCCTCCATGCGGTCGCGCTGCACCCGTGGGTCGATGTCCAGCATCCGTGCGTCGGAGGCCAGCAGGCCGGGCCCAGCCCCGAACATCACCCGCCCGCGGGTCTGGTGATCCAGCTGGATGATGCGGTTCGCGACCATTAGCGGGTTATGGTAGGGCAGCGACACCACCCCGGTGCCGAAGCGGATGTGCTTGGTGCGCTCGGCCGCCGCGGCGATGAACAGCTCCGGCGAGCTGATGGTCTCGAACCCCGCCGAATGGTGCTCGCCCACCCAGGCCTCATGGTAGCCCAGCCGGTCCAGGTGCTCCATCAGCTCCAGGTCGCGGTGGATGGTGGCGGTGGGGTTCTCGTCCATCAGGTGGAACGGCGCGAGGAAGATCCCGTGCTTCATTTTCATCTCTGTCTCCTCGCCGACATTCCGTGGGCCGAAGCTAATCGTCAGCTAGGTGCTGCGCCTTCAGCCGGTCCTTCATGATCTTGTTCATGGCGTTGCGCGGCATGTTATCGACGAACACCCAGGCCGCCGGAACCTTGTAGCGGGCCAGCTCGCGTTGGCAGAGCGCGATCAGATCGTCTTGAATCATGGCGTGGGGACCGGCGTCCGGCGCCGGCTGCACGAAGGCCATGACGATCTCCCCCAGCCGGTGGTCCGCCTTGCCCACCACCGCGCAGGCGGCGACGCGGGCGTCTGCGTGCAGCACCCGCTCGATCTCGGCCGGATAGACATTGGCCCCGCCGCGCAGGATCACGTCGTTTCGGCGGCCCTCCACGTAGAGGTTGCCCGCTTCATCCAGCCGCCCCATGTCGCCGGTGTGATACCAGCCGCCGCGCAGGGCCTGGGCGGTGGCCTCGGGCTTGCGCCAGTAGCCGAGCATGGGGGTGTAGAGGCCGGCGAACTCACCCTCAAGCGCGCCGGCGACGCAGATCTCCCCCACCTCGCCCGCCGCCAGTTCCACACCCGCGTCGTCCTGGATGCTGAGACGCAGGTGGCGGCAGGCGCGCCCGGCCGAGGCGGCGATCAGCGGCAGGTCTGAATCGACATAGGTGACCGAGGTGGGGGCCTCGGTCATGCCGTAGCTGGTGGTCAGCTCGCGGCCGAACCGCTGGCGGTAGAGATCGCGCAGGGTCTCCGGGATCGGCGCGCCGCCGGCGCCGGGTGCCTTCAGGCTGGCCAGATCCTCCGGCTTCACGGCGGGGTTGGACAGCAGATCGTAGATCATGGTCGGGGCCGCCGCGAAGGTCTCCACCCGTTCGCGCGCCACCCACTCGGCGATGCCCGCCGCGTCGAGGCGGTCCATGAGCACGCAGGTGCGCCCGCTCTGCAGGCAGGCCAGCGGACCCAGCACCATCAGGTTGAGAATGGTCAGCGGCAGCACTACCCCGGCCCGCTCGATCTCGCGGCCCAGGCCCTGCACCTGGCCCATGGCGCCCACCAGCATCATGTTGTGCTGGGAATGCACCGCGCCCTTGGGGAAGCCTGTGGTGCCGCTGGTGTAGGCGATGGCGGCGGGGGCGTAGGGGTCGATGGGCGGCGCGTCCGGCTGCGATCCGTTGTGCGCGCGCACCCGCCGGGCCCAGGCGCTGTCCGCGTCCCCGGGCTCCATGTCGATGACCGCGCGCAACCCGGCCAGGGGCTCGAGCGCGCCCACCTGCCCGGCCGTGTCGTGGTCGGCGAGGTAGAGGCTCACGCCGGAATCCTCGAGGATGTAGCGCTTCTCCGGGCCGGCTAGATTGCGGTTGACCCCCACCCACACCGCCCCCAGCCGCTGGGCGGCGCAGAAGGCGATGACGATGTCGGCGTGATTGGCCGTGGTCGCCGCCACCCGCTCGCCTGGCCGCACCCCCAGATCCAGCAGCACGCAGGCCGCCGCCTCGATCGCCTGGGCGAATTGGCGGAAGCTGTAGCGGCCATGGCGGCCGACGAAGGCGGTCCGGTCCGGCCACGCGGCCGCCGCCATCTCCACCGCCTCGGGGACCGTCCGTGGTCCCTCCGCCCGCACCCGCGCGGGCCGAACCGGGGCCACGCCATATTGCGACCAGTCCGTCATGCCCGCCGCGCAATCGCCATGGAATTCGCCTCCAAGATCCCGGATCCTAACGCCATGGCGATCCTAGGCCCGCGACACCGGACCCGGGAAGGTCTAGCATCGGCAAAACGGTGAGGGAGACCCCAGATGTACGACGCCGAGATCAACGACCAGCAGCTTATCGACAGCCTGCACGCCTTCATCGACCGCGAGGTGCTGCCGATCCAGAAGGCGCTGGGCGCCACCTTCACCAACCCGCGCCTGCACTGGGACGAGTCCGGCAAAGAGAACGCCGCGATCACCGCCGCCAAGCGCAAGGTGCGGATGCTGTCGGCCAAGGCCGGCTTCTACACCATGTTCTGCCCGAAGAAGTTCGGCGGCGAGGACCTGGGGGTGCGGCTGTGGTTCCTGTGCTGGGAGAGCTTCTTCCACCGCTACGGCATGCCGAAGGAGCAGCTGGTCTATGACGTGCTGTCCCACTTCACCTCCGGTCCCCACGATGTCTGGGCCCATGCCTCCGACGAGCTGCGCGAGGAGGTGATGCAGGGCCTCTCCAGCGGTGAGCTGGAAGGCTGCTTCGGCCTCACCGAGCCGGACGCCGGCTCCGATTCCTGGATGATGCGCACCAAGGCGGTGCGCGACGGCGACGACTGGGTGATCAACGGCTCCAAGCAGTGGACCACCAACTCCCCCACCGCCGACTTCATCATGGTCTACGCGGTCACCGACCAGGCCATGGTCGACGCGCGCAAGGGCGGCATCAGCTGCTTCTACGTGCCCACCTCCAACCCGGGCTTCAAGGTGGAGTCGGTGCTGACCATCTTCGGCGAGCTGGGCGGCAAGGAGGCGATCCTGTCGCTCACCGA
Organism: Caulobacterales bacterium; assembly: GCA_964202685.1. GTDB lineage: Bacteria > Pseudomonadota > Alphaproteobacteria > Caulobacterales > Caulobacteraceae > Phenylobacterium. The sequence continues at coordinate 833 of CAXNKO010000098.1, read as the reverse complement.
CGTGCGCATCCCCAACAAGTACCTGGTCGGCCAGCTGCACCGGGGCTTCGACCTGGCCATGCTGGGGGTCCGTCACGGCCGGCTGGCCAATTGCGGCCGCAACCTGGGCACCGCGCGCTGGGCGATGGAGAAAACCATCGAATACACCAAGGTCCGCCGCACCTTCGGCCAGCCGATCAGCGAGCACCAGACCATCCGCAACTACCTGGCCGAGGCGGCGACCAAGCTCTACGCCGCCCGGCTGATGGCGCTGGACGCGGCGCGCAAATCCGACGAGGGCCAGGCGCGGCACGAGGTGTCGATGGCCAAGCTGTTCTGCACCCGCACCGGCCATGAGGTGATCGACAAGTGCATCCAGATCCACGGCGGCATGGGCATCGCCACGGAGACGCGGCTGTATGAGGCGCTGAACATGACCCGCCTCACCCACATCGTCGAGGGCTCCAACGAAATCCAGCTGCGCTCCATCGCCCAGGGCATCTACCGCGGCCAGATCGACCTGACCTTCCCCTGATGCGCCTGTCGCTGATCCTGCTGCCCCGGGGCGTCCATGGGACCCGGGAGACGCTGACCGCTGTCGGCCAGGCCGCCGAGCAGGCGGGCCTGTCCAAGGTCTGGTTCGGCGACCACATCGTCTATCCGGTGGAGATCAGGTCGATCTATCCCGGCACCGGCGGCGCCCTGGGGTTCAATCCCGCCACCCCGCAGCTGGACCTCACCGTGGCCATGACCGTGGTGGCCATAGCCAGCCAGCATGTGGGGCTGGGCACCTCGGTGGTGGTGCTGGCCCAGCGCAACCCGGTGGCCTTCGCCAAGCAGCTGGCGTCGCTGGA
>CAXNKO010000097.1:0-6762 GCA_964202685.1 Caulobacterales bacterium | reverse complement strand
GAGCGCCGAGGTCGGGGTCCAGCCCTTGAAATTGTTGAGGGCGGCATGGATGCTGCGCGCCGCCGCCGGCCGGCGTTCGGTGGCGTAGGCGTCGAGCAGCCGCGGCCCGCCCCAGCCGGACAGCACCGCGTCGAGCTTCCAGCCCAGGTCGACGGAATCGCCAATCCCGGTGTTGGCCCCGAAACCGCCGGTGGGCACCATGACATGGGCGGAATCGCCGGCCAGATAGACCCGCCCGACGCGGTATTCCGCCGCCAGCATCTGGCGCCGCCGCCAGGGCCGGATCGACAGCACCTCCACCTGGGCGTCAGAGGAATTGATCGCCTTGCGGATCGCGGCCTCGGCGTTGAAGGCGGCGATGTCGAAGTCGTCGGGGCCGCGCATGATGAACCGGTAGAGGTCGTAGCCGTCCATGGCGGTGATGTTGCCGTAGGTCCCTTCCGTGTTCAGCACGATGAACCGCTCGGCCGGCTCACTGACCAGCTGGCGGATGTTGGACCGGAACAGCACGCTGACAGTGGGGCCCAGATCCTGGCCCTCGAAGGCGATGCCCAGGGTCTCGCGCACGCCGCTGTTCACCCCGTCGCAGGCGATCAGGTACTGGGCTCGGATCTGGGAGCGCGCGCCGGAGTCCAAATCGACAATGTCGCAGGTGACGCCGAGCGCATCCTGCTCGAAGCGCTCCATGCGGCGGCGGTGGCGCAGGTCTGCGCCGAGACCCCGGGCGGTGTCGGCCAGGATCGGGTCCAGCCACATCTGCCGGCACCGCGCGATGCATTCGGGACTGGTCGGCAAGGGTTTGGTGTCGCGCATGGACGGGTGGCGCGAGACGCCCAGCACATGTCCCACCACACCGGTGCAGAAGCGCTGGTTGAGTGGAAAATCCAGGTTGAAGCCGGCGTTGCGGATCTTCTCGGAAATCCCCCAACGGCGGAAATGCTCCATCGTGCGCTGAGAGATGCCGCCGGCGCGCGGATGATCGACGACGCCGTTGGTCTCATCCACTAGCACCGGCTTGCGGCCACGCCAGGCGAGTTCGATCGCGGTGGACAGACCCACCGGACCGCCGCCGATGATCAGCACTTCACAGGCTTCCGCCGCCGCCATCACACATCCTCACGCGCCGGGCCCGGCCTGACCGCGCCCGAGCTTCAGCTTGTCACTTGTCAACCTCGGCGCCGGCCGCGCCCGCGCGCCGCCGCGGCTTAGTTCCGCATGCCGCCGAAAGGCACACGCAGCTCGACGCCCCACATGCGAGGCGGTCCGATACCCACCGCGAAGATGCCGAGCGTGCTCAGCGCGGTGATGCCGTTGGCGTAGTAGAAATTGTTGGTGACATTGTTCACGAACACCGAGGCGTCGAAGCCCTTGCCCAGCACGTTTTCCCAGGTCACGCGGGTGTTGATCAGATCGTAGCCGGGGATGATGCCGGCCCGGTTGAGGCAGTCCGGGCTGATGTTGGCGTTGTTGGTGGTCGGCGCGCCGGTGATGACGCAGTTGGTCGGATTGACCTCGTTCTGGGTGGTGAACGACGACCGGTACGAATAGTTGGCGTTGAACGACAGCACCCCGTTCCCGTCCAGCGGCAGGTCATAGGTGGCCGACAGGGACGCCTGATGCTTGGAAATGTCGTTGGGCCGGCTGGAGGAGATGTCGTGGTCGTAGGTGGCGCCCAGCACCACCACCTTGTTGATCCACCTGTCGTACTTGTAGATGATCCGGGCGTAGGACGCGTCCAGCTTCAGGTTCTCGAACAGCCGCAGATGAAGTTCCGCCTCGCCGCCGTACAGGTGCGCCTTGGCCGCGTTGAAGGTGTAGTTCTGGGTCTGGTTGAGGCCGGTGAGCACATTGGTCCGCCGCTGCACGTCCCGGTAGTCGGAATAGTAGGCCGCCAGGGTCAGGCTGCCGCTCATGTTGTCGGCGGAAAAGGCGTTCTTCGACCCGATCTCGTAGGTGTCAAGGCGTTCGGGGCGATAGGGCGTGGTGGCGATCAGCAGGGTGGTCGCCGATGAGGAGAAGCCGCCGGTGCGGTAGCCGCGCCGGTAGGAGGCATAGAGCAGGTTGTCGGGGGTCGCCTGCCAGTTGAGGCTGGTTTCCCAGGTGGGCTTGGTGAAGCTGACCTGGAGCTTGACGTTGCACAGGTCGCGGCTGTTGGCGCCGGTCACCGTGGTCTGCAGCTGGCAGCGGAAGATGGTGCTGCCCAGCGCGGTCTGGTCGCGGCCGTAACGGATGGTCTCGCGCTTGTCGTGGGTGACGCGGCCGCCCAGGGACAATGACAGCCCGTCCAGCATGCTGTTCAGCGCATAGTCGATATGGGCGTAGCCGGAATAGCTGGTGTTGTTGGCGTCCAGGTCGGAGAACCGCAGCAGATTGATGCCGTTGTTGTAGGAGCCGATCGATTCCGAACCCCGCGACTGGAAGTAGTAGAGGCCGGCCACATAGTCGAGATTGCCGGTCTTGCCCGACAGTTGCAGCTCCTCGCTGAAATCCCTGAGGTCGTCGGTGACCAGTCTGAGTTGGGTCGGCACCCGGGTGCCGCTGGCGTCCGAATAGGCCCGGTCGAGCACGTCGCGCACGCCGATGATGTTCTTGATCTGGGCGTCGCCGAGGAAACCGCCGTCGCCCAGATCGAAACGGGTGGTGTTCTGCAACGACCAGGTGCGGTCGTAGGCGGTGGGAATGCCCCCCGGCGTCGTGGGCAGGGTGCTGTTCATGAAGTCATAGGCGCGCAGCCGCCAGGTCTCGAGAAACGCCGGACCCAGCGCCGGCGTGGCGCTGGCGCGGCTGCTGATCTTGTCGAGCTTGTAGCCTTCACCCTGGGTGTCGGAGCGGTTGTAGCTGGCGATGGTGACGGTCTCCACCGCGTCGCTGAGTTCGAACCGCAGCGAGCCGCGCAGGGCGAGCCGATTGATGTCGTTGTATTTCAGCCCGTTGAGGACGTTGTTTAGATAGCCGTCGCGACGGACTCGCTTGCCCGCCAGACGCAGGCCGGCCCGCTCCCCGAGCGGCACGTTCAGCACCGCCTCGATGTCCCTCAGATCGTAGTCCCCCAGCGAACCCTTCACATAACCGCCGAACTCCGGCCCGGGCAGGTTGGGTTCGATCAGCAGTGCGCCGCCGGTGGCGTTGCGTCCAAACAGCGTGCCCTGCGGTCCCTTCAGCACCTGCACCGAGCTCAGGTCGAAGAAGGCCTGGTTCAGTCCCTGGGGCGCGTTCTGCGGCACCTCGGCGAAATAGACCCCGATCGACTGGTCGGCGGTGATGGCCGGCTCGCCGTTGCGCATGCCGCGGATGGTCAAAACCAGCTGATTGAAACCGCGAGTGCTGCCCGCCCCGGAGATGAAACCCGGGACCACACGGGTCAGATCCTGGGGATTGGAGATCGCGGCTTTTTCCAGCGCGGCCCCCGAAACGGCCGAAATGGCCACCGGCACCTGCAGCAGGTTCTCTTCCCGCCGGCGCGCCGTGACCACCACTTCATCGACGGCGCTTGCGGACGTCTGGGCCTGGGCCATCGTCGGCGTTCCCGCGGCGACCCCGGCGGTCAGGGCCGAAATCGCGGCATAGGCGAAGACCTGCCGCCGACGGATTCGGTTACTCATGAAACCCCCCCAAATTGCATTTTGGCGCACAGTTCGCCTGACCTGGACCATCGTCCGGCGACGCGGGCGCGTCGACCCATATCCAGGCTACCCTTGGGGCATGTCACGCGTCAACCTGGACGTGTCACGTGTAAAATCAGCGTCGGCGCGCCCGTCCCGGCGCCTGGCGCAGCCGGGCCAGGGTCATGGCGAACTTGGTCCCCAGCAGGGCGTCCCCGTCCCCCGCCGCGCCCGGCGGCGCACGCCGCAGCGCCCTGAGACCGGCCTCGGCATAGACCGCGTCCCAAACCGGCAGGCTCTTGGCCAGGATGTCGGCGTCGGTCTCCTCCAAGGCCAGCAGGCCCTCGGCCACCGCCAGCAGGCCCACCGCGATCCAGGCGGGGCGGTCGTCCGCGCGGGGTTGGCGGCCTTCCATCACATAGGCGACGCCGGCCACCACCACCCGCTCCAGTTCCTGCAGGGCCGGGTCGACGAGCTTGTGGCGTTTGATCAGCTTGGAAAAAGTGGTTCCGTCCTTGTCGTGGCGGCCGATGTCACCCCCCGCCACGCTGAACGTCGTGGCCCCGGCGGGGAATTCGGCCCCCGGCTCGATGAAGTCGAAACTGGCCTCCGGATCGATGAACCGGCTGATCAGCCACGCCGAAGCGACGCGGTCGAAATGGATGATCCGGGTCGTCACCCAATGCATTTCAGCGTCTCCTGTCGCCTCGGCCTAGGCGGGTTTCACCTGCGAGCGCCCGCGGACCTGATTGCGCAGCAGGCCAATTTTCTCGATCTCGCACTCGAGCACGTCGCCATCCTGCAGGAAGCGCCCGTCCTCAAGGCCGACGCCGGCGGGGGTGCCGGTGAAGATCAGATCCCCCGGCTCGATCCGGGTGCGGGCGTGAACGTAGGAAATCAGCGTGTCCACATCCCATTCCATCGTGCCGGTGCGGTCGTGCTGGCGCAGCTCGCCGTTGACCCTGAGCTCCATCAGCAGATCGGCGTCGAAGCCGATCTCGTCGAAGGTCACCACCCAGGGCCCGACGCCGCAGGTGTCGTCCTGGGACTTGGCGGAATAGAGGTCGGCGCCGCGGGGCCCCTTGGTCAGGTTGCGGGCGGTGACGTCGTTGCCGATGGTGTAGCCCAGCACCGCCGCCGAGGGGCGCTGACCCGGCGCCGGCGGGCCGGCCATCATCACCACCAGCTCGATCTCGAAGTCGAGCTGGGTGCAGATCGGCGGATATCGGATCGGGTCCTCGTGGGCGATGATCGCCGTGGGCGACTTGATGAACGCCACCGGCACATCGGGCATCACCGCGTTGGGAAACGCTTCCACATGCTTGCGGTAGTTCAAGCCGACGCAGATCACCTTCGAGGTCCGCTCCACCGGCGCCAGCAGCCGGGTCGCCGCCAGGCTCTGACGGGCCGCCGGCTCGGTCAGGGCCCGGAGATCCTCACCGCGCCGCCAGGCCTGGGTCCAGTCCGCCAGCGGCGGGCCGATCGGGGTCGCCAGATCCTGTTCAGGTTCGGCGATCGCCCAGCGCGCGGCGTCGCCAAATAGGCCCCGGACCAGTTTCATGGCTGCCGTCCCCCGCTTGTCCTCACCCCAGGCCTATGCGCGCGCTTGTCACGCGTCAATATCTTGCCGGCCGAACCGTTGACACCCTCGCGCGCTGGCCATAGCGATGTTGACGCATGTCAAGTCCGCGACGGGAACAACCGAAATGAGGACCCAGATCGACATCGACCAACTGGACCCGGAGAAGGTCGTGCGCATCGATCTGGGTAGCCAGGAAACCAAGCGCCGGATGCGCGAACTTTGCGCCGACTGGGGCCGGCGGGAACCGATCTATGTGCCCCACGAGGGCCACGTCATCGTCATGGTCGGCCGCCACGCCGACGCCGTCGAGGTCTATCAGGACCGGGACCGGTTCTCGAACGTCATCCCCCGGGAGCCCGGCTACGAGATGTTCGACAAGTTCATGGGCGTGCGCGTCCTGGCGCAGATGGACGGCGAACCTCACGACCGGGTCCGCCGGCTGATGAGCCCGGCGCTTTCGCCCAAGGGAATCGCCCGCCTGGAGGCCGGCGTGGTCAAGGGGATCGACGGCCTGCTGGACAGGATCGCGGCCAAGGCGCCGCGCTTCGACGGCATGAAGGACTTTGGCGACCACCTGATCGTCGAGGGCATGCTGGACGCCATGCTGGGCCTGACGCCAGACCAGAAAGAGGTGTTCCAGGAAATGCACCGGGTGATCCCTCTGATCACCTACATCGGGGCGGGAAACACCTATCCCGAGGAATGCGTGCGCGCCTTCGCCAATGCGCGGCGCATGATTGACGCGATCGTCGCCGAGCGGCGGCAGAACCCCGGCGACGATCTGATCAGCGGCCTGATCGCCGCCCGCGAACAGGGCGACAAGCTGTCCGACGAGGAGATGTTCGACCAGATCTTCACCGTCACCGCCGGCGCCCTGTCCGGCACCACCCAGGCGGCCGGCAGCACCCTGTACGGGCTCTACACCCACCCGGAGTCGATCAGACAGCTGCAGGCCGACCCCGGCCTGATCCCCCAGGCCTTCGCCGAATGCCAACGCTGGCATTCCGGCTACATGACCTTTCCGCGGTTCGCGGTGGAAGACACCGTGGTGGGCGGTACGAAGATCCAGAAGGGCATGGTGGTCCGCGTCTGCCCGCAGGCCGCCCACTATGACCCCGAGGTCTACCCCGACCCCATGCGGTTCGACATCCTGCGCAATGCGCGCAACATCGCCTTCGGTTTAGGCCCGCACCTGTGTCTCGGGCACCACTTCGCCAAGATGCTGCTGCGGATCGCCATCGAGCGGCTGATCGCCCGGTTCCCCGACGCCCGGCTGGCCGACCCGGACATGCAGGTGGAATACGGCGGCGCGGTGGGTCAGATGCGGATCGTTTCCCTGCCGATGCTCACCGCCTAGACGGCCCGGCCAGGATCGACATCGCCGTGGAGGTCAGTATCTCCACATAGGTCTCCTCCGGCCAATCGCAGGCCTGGGTCAGATCGTCCCAGGCCCGGAATGAAAACAGCGTCACCAGCAGGGTCGCGGCCTGTTTGTGGTCCCAGGAGGGGTGCACCTCGCCCTCGGCGGCCAGGCGGCGAACCACGGTGTTGGCCATCCAGGCGATGTTCAAGTCGTGG
>CAXNKO010000096.1:0-6793 GCA_964202685.1 Caulobacterales bacterium | reverse complement strand
CCAACATGAACTACTCGATCTCCAACACCGCCGAGTACGGCGAGTATGTCACCGGCCCGCGCATCGTCACCGCCGAGACCAAGGCGGAGATGAAGCGGGTGCTGGACGACATCCAGTCCGGCCGCTTCGTCCGCGACTGGATGAACGAGAACGCCGCCGGCCAGCCCAGCTTCAAGGCCACGCGCCGCCGCGGCGCCGAACACCAGATCGAGGACGTGGGCGCCCGCCTGCGGGCCATGATGCCCTGGATCACCAAGAACAAGCTGGTGGATACCGCACGCAACTGAGGCCTGGATCCGCCTCAAGCTTGGAGTTGGACCAGGTGACCGGCGAGTTTGACACCGACGTGCTGATCGTGGGCGCGGGCCCCGCCGGGCTGGGGCTGGCCTGCGATCTGGCGAGGCGGGGCGTGGGCCGCCGGATCGTGGATCAGCAGCAGACCCCGCTGCAGGCCTCGCGCGGCAAGGGCGTCCAGCCGCGCACGCTCGAGCTGTTCGAGGATCTCGGCATGCTCGACGCCTTCCTTGAGGTCAGCGCCCCTTATCCGGTCATTCGCCTGATGAAGGGCGATACCATGATCCAGGAGCGCAGGCTGAACGAGATGATCGCGCCGACTTCGGACATCCCCTACCCCAACATGATCATGGCGGCCCAATGGCGTACGGATGAGGTGCTTCGCAAGGCCTATGGCAAGCTCGGCGGCGAGGTCGAAAATGGCGTCGCGCTGACGGCCTTCGAGCAGACTGCGCAAGGCGTCACCGCCATCCTCGAACGGGATGGTGAGACCTCCAAGGTCCGCGCCCGCTACCTGGTGGGCGCCGACGGCGGGCGCAGCCTCGTGCGGACGAGCCTGGGCATCGACTTCCCCGGCGAAACGCTGGAGTCCGCCCGGATGCTGGAGTGGAGATCAGGGGACATAATACTTATCTCACGGATGCAGCTATCGAGACTCCACTGATGGCCGAGTGAGATAAGTATTGTGTCCCCTGATCTGTGTCCCTAATCAAAGCAACGCCAATTTGCGCAAACGTCCCATCCAGCCGGCAGGAGCAACGCATATGGCTGTCGTGAAAATCACCCCGGACCTGGTCGCCAAGGCGCTGGCCGACACCGACTGGCAAGCCCTCGACGCGCGGACCGACGCGGAAATCGCCCGCGATGTCGCGGATGACCCGGATGCGGCGCCGATCCTGACGCTGGGCGCCACGGCGTCGGCGATCGTGCGCACCGTGCGCAAGCGCCTGGGCCTGTCACAGACCCAGTTCGCGGCGCGGTTCCATCTGCCGGTGGGCACCCTGCGCGACTGGGAACAGAACCGGCGCCAGCCCGACGCCCCGGCGCTGGCCTATCTGCGGGTCATCGCCCGCGAGCCCGAGGTGGTGGCCCGGGCGCTGGAGTCGGCGTAGGCCCCAGCTGAGCTCGCTGTCGCTGACCGTTGTCATGAACCAACAATTGGTCTAAATTTCTGTCGATATGGGCCAACAACTGGTCCACCAGGAATCGCCATGCAGATATCGGTGAGCGACGCCAAGGCCCGACTGACCGACCTGGTCCGGCGCGCGGAGGCGGGGGACGAGGTCATCCTGACCCGCCACGGCCACGCCGCGGTGCGCCTGGTTCCGATGCGGGTGACTCCCGACAGACGCTCGCGCCGGACGCTGTTGGCAGAGGTGCGTGCGGCAGGCGCAGCAAGGGCCCTGGCCGGGCCGGGCGCGGCCCGCAGTCAGGACTTCCTGTTCGGCGACGACGGCCTGCCGGAATGATCGCCGTCGATACCTCGGCCCTGATGGCGATCGTGCTGAACGAACCGCAGGCCGACGTCTGCGTTGCCGCCCTGGAAGCCGAGGATGAGTTGTTGATCTCCGCTGGCACGGTCGCCGAGGCCCTCATCGTCGCGACGCGGCGCAATGTCGGAGCGGAGATGGCCCGCCTGATCGACGGCCTCGGCTTTGAGATCGTCCCGCTGACGGCGGCCGGGGCGCGGCGCGTCGCCACGGCCTATGAGCGCTGGGGCAAGGGCGCGCATCCCGCCGCGCTCAACTTCGGCGATTGCTTCGCCTATGACGTGGCCAAGCAGCATGAGTGCCGGCTGCTCTACGTCGGCGACGATTTTTCCCGGACGGATCTCGCGAAGCGGTGAAAGGGGCGCCGCGCCCCCGCCCCTACCCCCCCGGCCCCGCCTTCTGCCCGCGGATCAGCCGGCCGGGCAGCGCGCCAGTGGCCTCGCCCTCGCGGTAGGTGGCCTGGCCACTGACGATGGTGGCCACATAGCCCTCCGCGGCCTGGCGCAGGCGCCGCCCGCCAGCGGGAAGGTCGCGCACCACCCGCGGCGGGTGCAGCCGCAGGCGGTCGAAGTCGATGACGTTCAAGTCGGCCTTGTAGCCGGCGGCGATCCGGCCGCGGTCACCCAGCCCGATGGCCTGGGCCGGCTCCAGGGTCAGCGCCCTGACCGCCCGGGGCAGTTCCACCCCCTTGCCCGGCGCCGCGTCGCGCACCCATTGCTGCAGGTAGGAAGTCGGGTAACTGGCGTCGCAAACCGACCCGTAGTGAGCGCCGCCGTCGCCCAGCGCCAGCACGGTGTTCGGATGGGCCTCCATCAGCCGCGCCGCATCGAGGTTGCCCTCGATATAGTTGGTCACCGGCGACAGCAGCACCGCGTGGCCCTCGTCCTCCAGCATCAAGTCATAGGCGAGCTCCTGGGGCGTCAGGCCGCGCGCCGCCGCCCGGGCTCCGATGCGGTCGGCCAGCGTCGGCTCATAGTTGGGCGGGTCGCCCAGCACGCTGGCGTTGGGGAAGGTGCTGACCAGCCAGCGCAGGTTGGGGTTGGGGTCCTCCGGCGCTTCCGACAGCAGCCGGGCCCGCAGCTCCGGATCGCGCAGCGCCGCGACCTTGTCCGCCAGCGGTAGATCGACCAGGGGCCGGAAGCTCGGGTGCAGCATGAACGGATGGATCGACAGGTCCAGGCCCATCAGCACGCCCCCCGGCCGCGGATAGACCTGGCCGCGGATCTCCAGGCCCTCGGCGGCGGCCTCGCGCAGCAGGCGCAGATTGTCGGTCCAGCCCTTGGGCGCCTCGGGAATCTGCATCAGGGTGAACGACAGCGGCCGGCCGGACTCCCGCGCCAGCCGGCGCATCAGCGCGAACTCGTCGCCGGCGTCGTTCAGATTGTTGGTGATCATCTGCAACACCCCGGACCCTGCGTCGCGCAGCCCCTGGGCCAGGGCCATGTACTCCGCCTCGTCGGAATAGAGGCTGTAGGCCTTCTGTCCGGCCTTGGTCCGGTGCAGCAGGTGGCGCGAGGTCGAGACGCCGATGGCGCCGGCCTCCACCGCCTCGCGGGTCAGTGACCGGATAAAGTCGAGGTCTTCTTCCGTGGCCGTCTCGCGCCGAGCCCCGCGCTCGCCCATGGCGTAGACCCGAAGCGCCGAGTGCGGGACCTGGGCGCCCACGTCGATGTCGAACCGCCGCTCGGCCAGGGCGTCCAGATATTCGGGAAAAGTCTCCCAGTTCCACGGCAGGCCGGTGGCCATCACCACCTCGGGGATCTCCTCCACCCCCTCCATCAGCTTGACCAGCATGTCGCGCTGGTCCGGCCGCCTGGGCGCGAAGCCGACCCCGCAATTGCCCATCAGCACCGAGGTGACCCCATGGTTCGACGAGGGCGCCATGCGCTCGGCCCACATGGCCTGGCCGTCGTAGTGGGAGTGGACGTCGATGAAGCCGGGAGTGACGATGGCCCCGCGGGCGTCGATCTCCTCCGCGCCAGAGCCAACGACGCGGCCCACCGCGGCGATGCGGCCATCGACGATGGCCACGTCGGCGTCGTGGGGCTCGCCGCCGGTCCCGTCATGGACGGTCCCGCCGCGTACAACCAGATCATAGTCCGCCATGGCTTTCCCTTCGCTCGAGACCCTGGACCATGCCCGCGGGGCCAGGATGCGCCGCGAGAATGCGCCAAGACGGCGATCGCCGCCAGACCCCCGCCCAGCCCACTCCTCGACAGCGGCTCACGGCCATGCAGATTGGCCCACACACTCGGGAGACCACCATGGGCAAGGCCAGCGACGAGCGCGCGATCCGCAACCTGATCAACGCCTATACCGATGCGGCCAGCCGCCTGGACGCCAGGGCCGGCGCCGAGACCTATGCGGAAGACGGCGTTCTGGTCGCCAACGGGATCGAGCTCCGCGGCCGGGCGAAGATTGAGCGGGCCTTCGAACGCAACTACGGCGCCAGCGACCTGATCTTCCAGATGATCCAGCCCGGCCCGCTGGAAATCCGCGCCGACCGCGCCTTCGCCCGCTCCTGGATCCGCGCCTGGAACCGGCTCAAGGGCGAGGTGGTCCGCGACATCCTGGGCCTCTACCAGGACCAACTGGTCCGCACCCCCGAAGGCTGGCGCTTCGCGCGCCGCCGCATGGACACCATCCATGTCGCCGAGCTGGGCCGGGTGCTGGAGCATCGCGGCTACCCGCCCATGGAGCATGAATTCGACCGGATCGGGCGGGATCCGGCCGGGTAACCGGTCAAGCACGGGATGTACGGAGACATCGTGCAATTGAGGTCGGCCCACACGATGGGAGTTACGGGGACACTGTATGAAATAGACCGTCGATCTTGTTCTGTGGACCTCAGCGGACTTCTATTTCATACAGTGTCACCGTAACCGGACGCACCTTTATAGCGAAAATTATAGTAATAAATAAGTTTAACTGAAAGTATCACAAAATGGATAGGGCAAATGGCGAGATAATAAATTTTAGATTTCGCTTGTCAATTGAGGATGATTGGCCCCCCGTTTCCGTAGAATATTTACCATGCGCGGCTGTTATGGGAGGATATCGGGTTTCTAATCCGCCATTGTTTATTAAGAATATGTCTGTCGGTGACATAATAGATATTACTGTTGATGTTGATGGTATAGTTGATTCATGGAAACATGTTGTAATTTCAAATCTGACTACGATTTGGATGATGAATTTAAAAGTAAACGTAGACATAAATGAAGTTCTATTATCACTACGAAATTACGGATGTAGCGCGGTAAGGGCGGAAAGTATAGGGGCTTATTCAATTGATGTACCCGAGGAGGTGCCATTTAGTGTCGTGGATAATATATTAGAAATTTTGGATGAGGACGAGTTGGCTGTCGTTTTTCCATCAATGCTTCATCCGGAATAGCGTATAGTTTGGTTACGGTGACGCCGTATGAAACTATTTAAGAACCAAGCTGGCGCCCAGGTATAGTTTCATACAGTGTTGTCACCGTAACCCCGCAACCCTGAATGGCCTGCGCGGTCCGGTTTGCCGCCCCCCGCACCGGACAACCCCAGCCTGGCCCCATCGGCCTGGGCCTGGGTGAGCCAGGCCGCCGCGTCGCCGTCCCAGTCCGGACCCATCCGGGCCAGGGTCGCCTGGGCCAGGGCGATGACCTCGGCGGTCCACCGCCGCCGGGCCCTGGCCGCGCGGCTCCAGTCGCCGTGCCTCAGCGCGTTGGTGTTGCCGGCCTGCGCGCCGGATCCCCGCGCCCCGCCGTGCATGCGGCAGCGGCCGCGGCCGCGCACCGCGTGGGCCAGGCAGCCGCCGCCTGAGCGGGTGCGCGCGCCGCAGCGCGGCGCGGCGTGCATCGGCCCGACGTTCCAGGCCCGCGGCGGCGGCGCGGCGGCGGATGGTTTTGGCATGGGAGACCTCGGCGGCGGTGGCGCACCGACAATCTAGCCGCCGATGGCGTTAATCCCGGTCGTTTTGGCCCCGGGAATGCCGGGGGAACCCGCATATTTCCCTTGACCGCATCGATGCATGGGCTCGTTCCCCACGAAATCGGCGCGCACGCTCCAACCGGATCGGTTGCGCAGCCCGCGGGCAGATCCCTGGCGTGGCGGATATCACCCCACCCCCGGCGCAGCTCGAAAAGACTTGACAAAGGCCGGTGGGTATGTTCTTCTTTTGTTCATGTCTTCCGCCACTGCCGCTTCCCCCACACCGCCCGGCCCGGGGCTTCAGCGGCCCGTCGCCCGCCCCTCAGGTCTTGATCTTGTAGCCGGTCTCGAACATCCACAGGCACAGGCAGGTGAGGCTGAACGCCAGGGCGCCGACGATCGCCGCGCCGGCCAGCACCGAGCCCTCGGCATGGCCGATGAAGCCGTAGCGGAAGCCGTCGATCATATAGAAGAACGGGTTGAAATGGCTCAGCGTCCGGAACGGCTCCGGCAGCCGCTCGACCAGATAGAAGGTCCCCGACAGGAAGGTCAGCGGCATGATCAGGAAGTTGGTCACCCCGGCCATGTGATCGAACTTCTCCGCCCACAGGCCGGCCGCCATGCCCAGCAGGCCCAGGATGATCGCCGCGCCGGCTCCGAAATAGACGATCGCCCAGGGGTGGACGATGGGCACGCTGGCGAAGGGCAGCACGGCGATCCAGGTGACCAGCCCCACCAGCGCGCCGCGGGTGGCGGCGCCCAGGGCGAAGGCCGCCACATGTTCCACCGGCGACAGCGGCGGGGTGAGGAAGTCGCCCATCAGCCCGTTCATCTTCGCCTGCAGCAGGCTGGAGGAGGAGTTGGCGAAGGCGTTGTTGAGGATCGACATCATGATCAGGCCCGGCGCCACGAAGGTGGAGAACTCCACCCCGTGCACCGGTGGTCTCGCCCCCTGCACGGCGACCACGAACACCATCATATACAGCAGCGCCGTGATTACCGGCGCGCCCAGGGTCTGCAGGCCCACCTTCCAGAAGCGCAGCACCTCGCGGGCGTAGAGGGTCTGGAATCCGGCCCAGTTCACCCCGTGATAG
>CAXNKO010000095.1:0-6798 GCA_964202685.1 Caulobacterales bacterium | reverse complement strand
CCGCCCCCCCCTGGGCCAGCACCTCGGCGGCCTCGCGCCACAGGCGTCGGTCGAGGCTGTCGGCGGCGGCGCGCTCCAGGGCCTCGGGATCGCGCCCCGCCGGGACACCGCAGGCCGCCCACACCCAGGCGTCGGCGCCGGCCAGACCGCCCTGGGTCTCGAAGAACGCCGCCAGCGCCCCGCGCCGGGCCTCGAAGGTGGCGAACATCGCCTGGAACGCGGCGAAGTCCAGGGCCACCGACAGCCGCGCATAGGCCTCGGCAACCGCGCCGGCTCCCTGCAACGCCAGCCGCGCCACCGCCTTGCGCGCCGCGGCGGCCACGGCGGCGGCGGCCGGGTCGTCCATCACCTTGAAGGTCGGCGACACCCCGGCCTCCAGGGGAAACCGGCGCAGCAGCTTTTCGCAGAAGGCGTGGATGGTCTGGATCTTCAGCCCGCCGGGGGTCTCCAGGGCGCGGGCGAACAGCGCCCGGGCGTCAGAAAGGGCTTTATGGTTTAATGTTGCACCATCCTGCCCCAACAGCGCCGCCAGCTCATCGCGCAGCTCATGGTTCTGGCACACCGACCAGCGGCCCAGCCGGTCGAACAGCCGCCGCTGCATCTCGGCGGCGGCGGCCTTGGTGTAGGTGACGCAAAGGATGGTCTCCGGCGCCGCCCCGGCCAGCAACAGCCGCGCCACCCGATCGATCAGGGTCTTGGTCTTGCCGGAGCCGGCGTTGGCGGTGACGAAGGCCGAGCGGGCCGGGTCGGCGGCGCGGCGCTGGGGATCGGGGGCCAGGCTCATCCCTCGTCCTCCCCGCTGGCCATCCATTCCGACACCCGCGCCAGGTGGCCGTAGTCGCCGGCGTAGTCGTGGACGAACTGCGGCGCGGTGCGGGAGACATAGGTCTGGCCGGGCCGCCGGTAGCGGGCGATCAGGGTCTTCAGCCCCTCGAAGGCGCGGTCGGCGGCGTCGCGGGCCTCGTCGCCGGCGGCGGCGCGCACCTCCACCCGCCCGGCCGGCCGCCGCCCGGTCACCGCCAGATAGGTGAGGTCGCCGGGCGCCAGCGGCCCCAGAGCCTTGAACCCCCCCCGGGCCAGGATGGCGGCGGTCAGCGTCAGCTGCGGCGAGAACCCCGCCTCCACCACCTTCTTCGACGGCGGCAGGCCGGTCTTGTAGTCGAGGATATGACCCTGGCCGCCGAGGGATTCGATCCGGTCGGCCTTGGCGGTGAGGGTGAAGGCCTGACCCTCAAGCTGAAAGGTCAGGACGCCCTCGATCTCCACATGGATCGCCCGGCCGTCGGCGCGGCGTTCGGCCTCCAGCTCGGCCACCCACAGGGCGGCCTCCCGGGCCAGGGCCGCCTCCCGCGCCAGGGCCTCGCGGGGCAGGCCGGCGGCCGCCAGCGCCTCCAGGTAGAAGGCCTCGAACACCGCCGCCGCGTCCGGCGGCAGCTCAACCGGATGGGCGCGGGCGAAGCGCTCGAAGGCCGCATGGATGGCGGTGCCCCGGGCGCGAGCCTCCACCGGCTCGTCGGGGCGCTCCAGGGGCCGCAGTTGCAAGATGTCCCGCGCCCAGACCGCATAGGGGTCGCGGGTCAGGGCCTCCACCCGGGTCACCGCCAGCCTGTTCGGCCGGTCCGCCAGCGGCGGGCAGGGCGCCGGACGCCGGGCCGGGGCATAGTCGTCCGGGGCGTCCAGCCGCCGCGCCCAGTCAAGGATCTCCGGCCGCCCCGGCAGGGCTGCGCCCGCCCCCCGGGCCAGGGTCTCCAGCCGCCACAGCCAGCGCGACTTCACCGCCGGCGCCCCCTCCCGCCGCTCGCTGTGCAGCAGCACCACCTCCGGCGCGCAGGCGGCCTGGGCGAAGTCGTGGGCCGACAGCCCCACGCGGCGCTCCGGCGGCGGCAGGCCCAGCCTGGCCCGCATCGGCCGCGACAGGAACGGGTCCAGCGGCGCGCCGCGCGGCCACACCCCCTCCTCCAGCCCCGCCAGGATCACCCGGTCGGCCCGCAACATCCGGGCCTCAATGGTCCCGAGGATGCGCAGCCGCGGATGGGTGGCCGCCGCCGCCCGCACCGTCTCGCCGGCCATCAGCCGCGACAACAGCTCGGCGAAACCCCGCGGCGTCGCTGCGGGTAGGCCCTCGGACTCCGCCATCAGCCCCGACAGCAGCCGCGACAGCGCCTCACCCGCCGACCCGGCCCACAGCGCCCCGGTTCCCCCGAGGCCGTCGGCGGCCAGGGCCTGCATGGCCAGGGTCAGCGCCCGCGCCGCCTCGGCGGGGGCGGCCAGCTCGGCGTCGACCCAGGGGGCCTGGGCCGTCTCCAGCACCGAGCGCAGGGGGGCGATCAGCGCCAGGGCCGCCTCGATCTCGGGCATGTCGGCCGCCCGGCGCGTGTCCTCCGACGCCTTGTCCCGCGCCTGAGCCAGCCGCGCCTCCAGTCCCGCCCAGTCCCGCGGCCGCGGCCCGCGCAGGCCGAACCGCTCCAGGGCCTCGCGCCGGCGCGCCAGCACCTCGGGCGCCAGTCCCAGCCGGGTGAAAGGGTGTTTCAGCAGCGCCAGCAGCATCACCGGGTCGAGCGGGTCCTTGGCCGCGCGGCCCAGCAGCCCCGCCAGCACCCCGCCTGGGCAGCCCGACAGCGCCGCCCCGGCCGAGGCGTCGGCGACGATCCCCCAGCGGCCCAGCTCCGCCGCCACCCGCCGCGCCAGCACCTGGTCCGGGGTCACCAGCGCCGCGGTGCGCTCAGGCGTCTCCAGCACCTCGCGCAGCATCTGCGCCGCGGCCTTGGCCGCCTCCGCCTCCGAGGCGGCGCTGACCACCGTCAGGCCCGCCAGCCCCGCCGCCACCGCGTCCAGCCCCTCGGGGGCGGCCTCGGCCTGCAGGGTCTCGATCACTCCCAGCCAGTCGGCGGTGGCCTCGGCCGGCCGCAGGGCCTCGTTGACCAGCCGCCGCCGCCAGCGGGCCTGGGTATCGAAGCTCAGCGAAGCCGGCCAGACGCCCACGTCGCCGCGATCCACCCCGGCCCGGGTCAGCAGCCGGCGCAGCGCGCCTTGCGGATGCTGCTCGTCCACCTGCCGCCAGGCGTCCTCGGCCAGGCTGTCGTCCAGGCCGGGCAGCACCACCGCGCCTCGCGGCGCCGCGGCGATCACGCCCATCAGGTCGGCAGCGGCCGGTGCGGTGCCGGTGGAGCCGGCGGCGATCAGCACCCCCTGGGGCGGATGCTCGCGCCACAGCTGCGCCAGCCGCCGCAGCAGCGCCACCTGCCGGGCGCTGATGTCCGCCACCCCCAGCTCGGCCAGCCGCCGGGGCCATTCGGCCAGGGCGGTCTCCAGGAACAGCCGCGATTTGCGCCAGTGGTCGGCCAGGTCGGCCTCCACCAGATCGGCCAGCCCCGCCTCGGCCGACACCTCCTCGATCTGCAGGCTGGCGAGGAATTCCCCCAGGCTGTCGCCCATCTCCAGGGCCGCCGCCGCGGTGAGCTCACGGCCCAGCAGATGCTGGTGGGTTGAGACCAGCCGCACCAGCTCGAAGCGCCGGCGCAGTGGGCTGATCGCCGCCGGAAGCTCCAGGGCCACATCCCCGGGCTCGAACGGCGCCTCGCCCTCGACCAGGTCCCCCAGCGGCCGCATCTGCGGCGGCAGCACCGCCTGGCCGTCGGCGGCGGTAATGAAGGCGTCGGCCAGCACCCGCGCCCCGCGCCGGGTGGGCAGCAGGATCACCGCCTGTGACAGCGCCTGCGGCCCCTCCGCCGCCAGGGCGTCAAAAAGCCCCCGGGCCAGGTCGATGGCGAACGGCCGGTGCGCCGGAATATTGAACCAGCGCGGTCCCGGACGGTCGAAGAGGATCGAAGCGCTCACCGGGACCGGTGATAGCAAGGCCCGCGAGTCGGAGCACGCGGGATCGGCGCCTTGCTCCTCCCCCGCCGCGAAGACGGCGGGGGAGGGGGACCGCGTAGCGGTGGAGGGGGCGCGGGGTCTGTGCGGTCGGCGCGCAGTAACATTTGCGGGCTGGCGTCCACGACACCAAGTTGTAAGCTTTGCTGAACTTCGGCCTATGGGGGGTGACGATGGGTTTGCGTGGACGAGGCGCGATAGTGATTTTCATGGCGGTGGCGCTCACGCCGCTTCCGACCGTCGCCCAGAACGATAACCTGTCTGAAGTTGTCGTCACAGCCGAGCGCATGGAGGAATACGACTCCAGTCGCACCCCGAATGTCACCCTGATCAAACGCGCGGACAACCTGATCACCGAGGTGACAGTCGTGTGCGATACCCGCGACCAGAGCCAGCGCCGGACGGAACTCAAGGCGACATTGCGCAGCCTCATCAAGGCCGCGGCGCAAGACAAATCGATTGAGCTGGGGCTGGGCGATGATGTTGTCGGCGCGTTCGATGAGACCATGCTCGACGCCGTGATCAAACCAGACGCCAAGGCCGACACCAGTCGGGCCACGCTCTTGGTGAAAACCTCCGTGACGTCCCAGGACACCTTCGATACCGCCACGAGCCGGATCAAGGCATTCGTGGAGCGCGCGCCCAAGGCCGGCCGCACTGAGGTGCTGATGGAGGACGAATGGCAACTCACCCTGATCGGGCCCGCCAGGTACCGGCACGATGTCGCCAAGTTAATCGCTGAGGACTCGGCGCGCATGGCGGCTCTGTTTGGTGACGGATACGGCGTCCAGGTCACAGGAATGCAGCTGCCGGTGTCCTGGTACCAGTCCGGACCGCTCGATCTATCGCTCTACATTCCCTACACGCTGATCGTCAGCCCGACGCAGAAATGAGCAGCGATAGGCGGCCTACTACGCCCCCGCCATCGTCATCGGCCGCATCCCCAGGTCGGCCAGCAGCGCCGCATCGGTGTCCTGGTCGGGATTGGAGGTGGTCAGCAGCCGCCCGCCGATGAAGATCGAATTGGCCCCGGCCAGGAAGGCCAGCGCCTGCAGCTCGCGGCTCATGTGCTCGCGGCCGGCTGACAGCCGCACCACGGTTTTCGGGCACACCAGCCGCGCCACCGCGATCACCCGGACGAACTCCAGCCCGTCCACCGGGGCCGAGTCGGCCAGCGGCGTGCCCTCGATCGGCATCAGGTCGTTCACCGGCAAACTATCCGGATGGGCCGGCAGGGTGGCCAGCGCCTGCAGCAGCCCGGCCCGGTCGCGGCGGGTCTCGCCCATGCCGACGATGCCGCCGCAGCAGGTGGACATGCCGGCGTCGCGCACATGCTCGAGCGTATCCAGCCGGTCCTGATAGGTGCGGGTGGTGACCACCTTGTCGTAATAGTCCGGCCCGGTGTCCAGGTTGTGATTGTAGTAGTCGAGGCCGGCGGCCTTCAGCGCCTTGGCCTGGTCGGCGGTGAGCATGCCGAGCGTGGCGCAGGTCTCCAGCCCCAGGGCCTTCACCCCGGAAATCATCGCCGCCACCTTCGGCAGGTCGCGGTCCTTGAGATCCCGCCAGGCCGCCCCCAGGCAGAACCGCTGCGCCCCGCCGGCCTTGGCCTCGGCGGCGGCGGCGACCACGGCGTCGGACGCCATCAGCTTGGTGGCCGCCACCCCGGTCTTGAAGCTGGCCGACTGGCTGCAATAGCCGCAGTTCTCGGCGCAGCCGCCGGTCTTGACGCTGAGCAGCTGCGACAGCTGCAGTTCGGTGGGGTCGAACCAGGCCCGGTGCACCTCGGCGGCGCGGAACACCAGCTCGGTGAACGGCAGCTCGAACAGCGCCTCCACCTCGGCCAGCGTCCAGTCGTGGCGCGGCAGGGCCGGATCGGCGGTGCGGACGTGAAGGTTCATGAGACCCGTTTCCCTGTACGGAGGCCCGCCCATACACCCCGCGCCCTGCGCGCGGCAAGCCGCCGCCGTTAACGGATGATATAAGGATATCTTTATATGTAGCTTGTCCGGGGCCGTCGCCGCGGCTATGAGACCTCAACCCCGCCGCCGCGAACAGGACGCCCCCATGCCCGACTATGTCGTCAAGGACATCTCGCTGGCCGATTTCGGCCGCAAGGAAATCGCCATCGCCGAGACCGAGATGCCCGGCCTGATGGCCCTGCGCGCCGAATTCGGCGCCGCCAAGCCGCTGAAGGGCGCCCGGGTCGCCGGCTCCCTGCACATGACCATCCAGACCGCGGTGCTGATCCAGACCCTGGAGGCCCTGGGCGCCGATGTGCGCTGGGCCTCGTGCAACATCTTCTCCACCCAGGACCACGCCGCCGCCGCCATCGCCGCGGCCGGCACCCCGGTGTTCGCGGTGAAGGGCGAGAACCTGGTGGAGTACTGGGACTACGCCCACCGCATCTTCGAATGGTCCGACGGCGGTTACCCCAATATGATCCTCGACGACGGCGGCGACGCCACCCTGCTCTGCGTCCTCGGCCCCAAGGCCGAGCGGGACCCCAGCGTGCTCGACAAGCCGGAGAACGAGGAGGAGGAGGCCCTCTACGCGGTGATGAAGCGCTACCTGAAGGAAAAGCCCGGCTTCTATTCGGCCATCGCCAAGTCCATCAAAGGGGTCTCAGAGGAAACCACCACCGGCGTCCACCGCCTCTATCAGATGGCCGAGCGCGGCGAGCTGCCCTTCCCGGCCATCAACGTCAACGACAGCGTCACCAAGTCCAAGTTCGACAACCTGTACGGCTGCCGTGAGAGCCTGGTCGACGCCATCCGTCGTGGCACCGACGTCATGCTCTCGGGCAAGGTCGCCGTGGTCTGCGGCTACGGCGACGTGGGCAAGGGCTCGGCCGCTTCGCTGCGCAACGGCGGCGCCCGTGTCATCGTCACCGAGATCGACCCCATCTGCGCGCTTCAGGCCGCCATG